>NZLB01000053.1 GCA_002694075.1 Nisaea sp. | reverse complement strand
GGTGGTGATCGATAATCTGTCCGACGATTTGTCGGGCCTGCATATTGCCGGGCCGCGGGCCCGCGACCTGCTGGCGCGGGTGGTGCGGGGCGATGTCGGTTCCGCCGCCCTGCCGTTCATGAGCTTGGCGGAAATGGATCTGGGCGTGACCACGGNGCGCATCCTGCGGNTCAGCTATACCGGCNACCTGGGCTATGAGATCTATGTGCCGACCGCCGAGGTGGTCGCGCTGTACCATGAGTTNATGGCCCATGGCGGCGATCTTGGTCTCNGGCCGTTTGGTNCGCGGGCTTTGATGAGTTTGCGGCTGGAGAAATTCTTNGGCGCCTGGATGCATGAATACAAGCCCGACTATGGCCCGGCGGAAACCGGCCTGGACCGCTTCGTGGCCTATGGCAAGGCGGCTNAGTTCATCNGCAAATCGGCGGCGTTGGCGACCCGCGAGGCGGGCCCGGAACGACAGCTCTGCGCCTTTGTGGTGGCCGCCNAAGANGCCGATGNTTGGGGTGACGAGCCGATTTGGATCGAGGACACGGTGGTTGGATTTGTGACCTCGGGCGGATTCGCGCATTATAGTCAGAAATCGGTGGCGTTGGGTTTCGTGCCCAGCGACNGGGCCCAAGCCNGGCTCGAGGTAGNAATTNAGATNTTGGGCGCGCGCNGCCCGGCGACATTGGTCACCGAACCTTTGTTCGACCCNGCGGGGNTGCGGATGCGCGCGTAAGGGGGGNAGAATGCCATATCGTGATCGGCCGATTGATCATCCATCGGTTTGGTCGGGCGCCGAATTGGCGGCCGACGGCGCNTGGATTNACCACTTAAGCGCGGCGGAAATCGCCGAATTGGATGACGCGGTGGCGGCCAGCGCCGCCCTGCCGGTGACCGAGATCACCCGCGCTGACGCCCNCTTGCCAACCTTGGGGCCGCGCCTGACCACGCTCAGCCACCAAATCGACGCCGGCCGCGGTGTGGCGATGCTGCGCGGGGTGCCGGTTGACCGCTATGACGCCGATCAGGCNGGCCGTGCCCTGTGGTGCCTCGGCCAATACGCCGGCATGCCGTTTCCCCAGGATGCCGCGCGCAATCTTTTGCATCATGTCCGCGACACNGGCGGCAATCTCCAGGCCGACCCCAATTTGCGTGGTTTCCAAACCAATAACGANTTGTATTTCCACACCGACGGCGGCGATTTGTTCATGCTGCTNTGCCGCCGCCAGGCCAANTCGGGCGGCCGGTCGCGGCTGGCCAGCGCGGCCCATNTGTTCAACTGTGTCCTGGCCGCCGACCCCCAGCTCGCCCGGGTCCTGCAGGAGCCGTTCTATTTCGACGCCCGCGGCCAGCAATTGCCCGGGNAANCGCGCACCCAATGCCTGCCGGTGATGATCTGGCATGGCGGCCGGCTGAACATCCTGCACAAACGCGCCTATATCGACTTCGCCCAGCGTTTTGAGGAGGTGCCGCCGCTGACCGACGCCCAGCGCGCCGCCCTCGACCTGCTCGACCAGGTGGTCGAGGCGCCGGAAAACCACCACGCCTTTGACATGGCGCCGGGCGACATTCANATGGCCAGCAATTTCTCGGTGCTGCACGCCCGCGACACCTATGTCGATTTCGACGAACCGGACGCCAAGCGGCACATGCTGCGCCTGTGGTTGGCGGTGCCCCAGGGCCGGCCCCTGCCGGAGGCCTATCGCACCACCCGCGAGCANGGCCATTTGTTCACCATGCGCGCGACTGGNTGATNTCCNGCTTAGCGCCGCCAGACCGCCGGAAANAGCGTGCTGTCGAGGCCGGCGCCGGGGGCCANGCCGGGGTCGCGTTTCATCGCCATCAAATTGGGCCTGGGATTATAGGTGACGTCATCGCCGGCCCAACGCTGCACATAGGCGCGGCGGCGCACATCGCTGGAGGTGTTGCCGGGNGCGTGGTGCAGGGTGGCGGCGTGGTGAATGGTGCANTCGCCCGGCTCCAAATCGAAGGAGACGATGTCGTGCCGGTCGCGCTCGGCCTCGATGTCGGGTACTTCCGGCAGGTCCTCGGTGTATTTTTCCTCGGGGTTGAAACTGATCGCNAGGAATTTCTGACCCCAGCGGTGTGAGCNTTTGAGATATTCGACGGCGCCGGTCTCGGCGGTCACCNGATCNAGGGCCAGCCAGAGGGTGGCGATTTGCTCGCCGGCGACCGGCCAATAGGTCAAATCATGGTGCCACACGGTTTCGGTCGAGGTGCCCGGTTCCTTGACCAGCAATTGGTCGAAAATCAGATTGGTTTTGTCCGCGCCCATGACCCGGCCGGCGGCCTCGGCCCCCGGGCCGTCGGTGACCGCCCGCATGAACCCGGGCAGGTGGTGGCTGACGAAAGTGTCATAGAAGAAATGGCCGGTGCCGTCCTTGGCGTCGACGTTCTTATGCATTTCCGAGGGGGCGGCCATGTCGGCGGCGACCTGTTCGCGCAGAAAGGCGACCCATTCCGGATCGAAAACCTGGCGCAGGCAGACAATGCCGTCGCGGGCGTAGGTCTCGATCTCGTCTTCGGTGACGGGGCGGATCGGGTGGCGGTTCATGCGGCGTCCTCCAAAATCATTTCCGATGCTTTCTCGCCGATCATAATACAGGCGGCGTTGGTGTTGCCCGACATCAGCGTCGGCATAATCGAGCCATCGGCGATGCGCAGCCCGGCCAAGCCATGCACTTTCAAGCGTGGGTCGATCACCGCCATCGGGTCGATGCCCATTTTACAGGTCGCCACCGGATGATAGGCGGTTTGCGCGGTGGCGCGGATCCAATCGAGGATTTCGTCATCGCTTTGGACCGCGTCGCCAGGCGCCAATTCGGCGCCGCGGATGGCGTCCATCGATGGCGCCCCGAGAATGCGGCGCGTCCATTTGACCCCGTCGATCAGCACTTGGCGGTCCAAGGCGTCGGAGAGGAAGTTGTAGCGGATCGCCGGCTGTTCGGTCGGGTCGGTGCTTTTGATATGGATCGATCCACGGCTTTCCGGCAGCAGTTGATAGATCGAGGCGGTGATGCCCGGCGTTTTACCGAGTTTGCGGCGTTTCAAATCGGCGATGGTGAAGGGCACGAAATGGACCTGCAGGTCGGGGGTTTCGAGATGCGGTTGGCTGCGCACGAAGGCCAGTACCGGTCCCGAGGGGATCGACATGAAACCGCGCCCGGTGGCCAGGTAGCGCAGGGCCTGCCAAACCGCGCCGAAGCCTTGCATGCGGTCGTTATAGGTGATGCCGGGCTGGGTGATCTCCATCTGCATGCGCGGCGCGATATGGTCGCGCAGATTTTCGCCAACGCCCGGCAGTTCATGGACGAGATCGATGCCATGGTCGGCGAGCACCTGCGGCTGACCGACGCCGGACAGTTCCAACAGTTGCGGCGAGTTGATCGACCCGCCGGCGAGGATCACCTCGCCGGCCGCGTGGGCCGTCCGGTCGGCGCCGCCGCTGCNCCAGCCTTCGCGGTAACGCACGCCGGTGCAGCGTTTGCCGTCGAAGATCAGGCCGGTGGCCAGCGCTTCGGTGACAATGTGTAGATTGNNCCGCNCCTTGGCCGGTTTCAGATAGCAATAGGCGACCGACATGCGCCGGCCGTCNCGGATGGTGGTNTGGGTTTTNACGATGCCTTCCTGGCTGGCGCCGTTGTAATCGGCGTTGGGAGCCAGGCCCAANTCGCCGCCGGCNGCCAGCANGGCNTCATAAAGCGGNCTTTCNTCNGGNCATTCGCTGACATGCANCAAGCCGCCCTCGGCNCGNTANTCGTCNCCGCCGCCCTCGTAGTTTTCGATTTTGCGGAAAATCGGGAACAAATCGTCCCANGCCCANCCGCGATTGCCCAATTGNGCCCAGGTNTCGTAATCGCGCGGTTGACCGCGNACATAGACCAGGCCGTTGATGGCGCTCGAGCCGCCCAGCAAACGNCCNCGCGGCACCGGAATACGGCGATTGGCCATGCCTTCCTCGGGTTCGGATTCATAGCACCAATTGGCCGCCGGATCCTGGATCAGCTGACCGTAGCTGATCGGCACCCGGCTGAGCGGATGGCCGCCCGGGCCGGCCTCCAACAACAAGACTTTGTGGCGGCCATCGGCGGTTAATCGATTGGCCAGGACACAGCCCGCCGATCCGGCGCCAACGATGATGTAATCATAGGTGTTCGCCGCCATATCCCTCGCTCCCCCGTTCAATTTCCCGCTTTTGAATAGCTTGGCACGCTTGCCGGGCCAGGCCAAGTCCCGCAAGCCGCGGTCCCGGGTCTTGACGGCGGCCGGGTCGCGGCCGCAGGTTTTCCCGGTTAATCGAGGAGAGTTTGATGAGCGATATGCGGGAAACCTTCCGCGGCATTGTGCTGCCGGGTCAATGCGATCACTTTGGCCACTTGAACGTGCGTTACTACGCTCACTTTTTCGATGACGGCGCTTTTCACCTATGGAGCTTGTTCGGCTATAGCCTGCGGGACATGCGGGCGCAGGGCTTTCATACTGTGGTCGCTCACACCGCTACCGATTACCTCCGCGAACTGATCGCCGGCGATCTGTTTGTGATCCGCGGCGCCTTCATCCATCTGGGCACCAAAAGCGTGCGCTATCGCCAGGAAATGTGGCACGCCGACACCGGCGACCTGCACGCGCGCCAAGAAGGTGTCGAGGTGTTTTTCGATCCCGACACCCGCGCCGCCCGTGCTTTGCCCGACGCCGTGCGCGCCACCATCGCGCCCCATGTCGTGAGGTCCCCGGCGGGGCAAAACAATTGACATCGCGCCCGCCGCTTTTACCGTGACGATGGGGAGGAACGCGCGATGGAATTCGCCTTAACCGACGAACAAACGGCGATGGTCGACACCGCCCGCCAGTTTGCCGGCGACCGTTTGGCGCCTGGCTACGCGGCGCGTGAAAAAACCGGTGAGGTGGAGCCGGAAGTCTGGCGCGAAATGGGTCAATTGGGCCTGATCGCGACGGAACTGCCGGAAGATGTCGGGGGCATCGGCTGCGACACGGTGACCGCCGGCCTGTTGCAAGAGGCGATGTCGACCGGCGACGTCAATGTCGCCTTGCTGGCCCTGCTGGCCTCGCTCAACGGCCAGATCGTCTATCACAACGCCTTGCCCGAGGTCGCCGCGCACTGGCTGCCGCCGCTGATCGGCGGTGAAATCATGCTGGCCCTCGCCCTGACCGAGCCGGGCAGTGGCTCGGATGCGGCGCAACTGCGCCTGCAGGCGGTTCGGGATGGCGCCGATTTTATCCTCAATGGCGAAAAAACCTCGATCTCGGCGGCCGACCAGGCTCACGCGGCGGTGGTCTTCGCGCGCACCGACCCCGACGCCGGCGCGCGCGGCATCTCAGCCTTCTTGGTCGACCTCGACAGCCCCGGCGTCAGTCGTACCCGTTTCAACGATGTCGGCATGCGCGCGGTCGGTCGTGGCTCGCTGTTTTTCGACGATGTGCGGGTGCCGGCGACTCATCTTTTGGGCCGGGAGAACCAAGGTTTCGGCCAGGTCATGTCCGGTTTCGATTATAGCCGCGCCCTGATTGGCCTGCACTGTATTGGGGTGGCCCGCGCGGCCCTCGACGAAACCTGGGCCTACGCCAATGAGCGGCACACTTTCGGTGTGCCAATCGGCAACCATCAGGGGGTCAGTTTCCCCCTGGCCGAAAGTGAGACCCTATTGCAAGGCGCTCGCCTGTTGTGCTTGAAAACCTTGTGGCTCAAGGACCGCGGCCTGCCGCACACCAGCGAAGCGGCGATGTGCAAATGGTGGGGTCCGAAACTGGCCACCGATATCTTGCGGACCTGTCTGCTGACCCATGGCCATGGCGGCTACGCCGACGGCCTGCCGTTTGAGCAACGCTTGCGCGATGTGATGGGTTATGAAATTGGCGACGGCACGGCGCAAATCATGAAACTCATCATCGCCCGCGGCAAACTTGGCCGCCGGGTGTGAGCGGCGCGGAGAGAGAGGAGATGCGAGGTTTGGACGGACAAACGGTGATTGTCACCGGCGGCGGTGGCGGCATTGGCGGGGCGGCGTGTCGGCGCTTGGCGGCCGAGGGCGCGCGCGTCGCGGTCTGCGATATCGATGGCGCGGCGGCGGCGGCGACGGCGACGGCGATCACGGACGCCGGCGGCAGCGCCGAGGCGGTGACCCTGGATATCACCGATTACGACGCGGTGACCAAGGCCGTCGCGGCGGTTGAGGCGGCGTTGGGCCCGGTCGGCGGTTTGGTCAACAACGCCGGTTGGGACCGCTTCCAGCCCTTTCTCAAAACCACTCCGGACTTTTGGCAACAGGTCATTTCCATCAACCTGGTGGGGGCCTTGAACATGTTGCACGCCGTGCTGCCGGGGATGGTCGAACGGGCGGACGGCCGGGTGGTCTCGGTCGCCTCCGACGCCGCCCGCGTCGGCTCGAGCGGGGAATCGGTGTATTCCGCCTGTAAGGGCGGTTTGGTGTCGCTTTCCAAAACCCTGGCCCGCGAACATGCCCGCCATGGTTTGGTCTTCAATGTGGTCTGCCCCGGGCCGACCGAGACGGCGCTGCTCGACGACGTGGCGGCGAGCGCCAACGACCCGGCTAAGCTGAAGGAGGCGTTCCGCCGGGCGGTGCCCTTGGGGCGCCTTGGCCAGCCCGAGGATTTGGCCGGCGCCATTGCTTTTTTGGTCAGCGCCGACGCGGGCTATATCACCGGCCAGGTGATTAGCGTTTCGGGCGGCCTCACCATGAACGGATGACAGACATGACAACGGCGACTCTCGACCACGTGGTGATCAACACCCAGCGCAGGATGGACGCGGCTGCGGCGGCGTTTGCTGACCTTGGCTTCACCTTGACGCCGCGCGGCGAACATTCGCTGGGGTCGATCAATCACTTGATGATTTTCGACGACAATTATCTGGAGCTTTTGGGGCTGCCGGCCGATGGCCCGGCGCGCCGTCCGGAGTTGTTGACGGCGCCGCTCGGTCTCGACGGGGTGGTGTTCAAAACCGATGACGCCGACGCCAGTTTCGAGGTGCTGGCCGCCGCCGACCTGGCCGACCGTCCGCCGGCCGGGTTCGACCGGCCGGTCGATCTCGGTGACCGGGTAGCGTCGGCGCGCTTTCGCACGGTCCACGCGCGCCGTGACCGCTGCCCCGAGGGACGGGTTTATTTCTGCGAACACGCCACGCCGGAACTGGTCTGGCGGCCGGAATGGCAAGCTCACGCCAATGGCGCCAAAACCATCGCCGAAATGGTCCTGGTGGCCGCCGACCCGGCCGCCGTCAGCGCCCGCTACGC
>NZLB01000052.1 GCA_002694075.1 Nisaea sp. | reverse complement strand
TCCATCGGTCACCAGCGCGGTGGAACAGGCCGCGCCAACGCATTCAATCGATAACAGGGTTGCCATCTGAGGCCGCGCGATGTTCAAAAGGGCATGTCATTGTTTGCAGGTTAGCGGTCTATGCTTATCATGGCAGTCTATCACTCGCTTTTTGGGCACATGGCATGGAAGTTTGCTTCTCTAGGTTGCGCCTAGCGCTCGCGCGTATGACGTGTTTCTTCGTCTTGTTCGCGGCCTGGCCGGTCCTCGCCGCCGACGGGGCGGTGGTATTTATGTACCATCGCTTCGGCGAGAATGACGTGCCGACCACCAATATTCGCATGGAGCAGTTTGACGCTCATCTGCTGGAATTGAAGAGTGGTGGATACAATGTGTTGCCGCTGCCTGAGATCATCGCCCGCTTGAAAAAGGGCACCGCTTTGCCCGACCGCACCGTGGCCTTGACCATCGACGATGCTTATCGGTCGGTCTATGAGAAAGCCTGGCCACGCCTGCGCGCGGCGAAATTGCCATTCACTATTTTCGTCGCCACCGACCCGATCGACCGCGGCCAGCGCAACTATATGACTTGGGACCAATTGCGCGAACTGAAGGCGTCTGGCGTGAACATCGGTAATCAGAGCAGAAGCCATCCCCACCTCGTGTCGCTGGGCTTGGACCAGGTGCGTCGCGAATTGCGCTCCGCCAACGCGCGTTTGGCGAAGGAACTCGGCGCGCCGGCCGACCTGTTGGCATATCCTTTTGGCGAATATAGCCAAGCGGTGCAAAAGGTGGCGGCGGCGGTTGGTTTTACCGCCGCCTTCGGTCAGCATTCCGGCGTGATGCACGTGGGCGCCCCCATGTTCGGTCTGCCGCGTTTCACCTTGAACGAGACCTATGGCGGCATCGACCGTTTTCGCTTGGCGGCCAATGCGTTGCCGCTGCCGGTGACCGATGTTTTGCCCAGTGATCCGGTGCTTCAAGTCAATCCGCCGGCGTTCGGCTTCACAGTCCGGCCAGGTTTGACCAGTCTCGCGCAATTGGCTTGTTTCGCCTCCGGCCAGGGCCGCACGAAACTGCAACGTCTGGGCAACCGTGTCGAGGTGCGGGTGACCGAGCCTTTTCCTCCCGGACGGTCGCGGATCAACTGCACCATGCCGGGGCCGGACCGACGGTGGCGTTGGTTCGGCATGCAGTTTTTTGTGCCGGATTAAACGCGCCGTTCGGGGATCAAAATGGCGCCGTCGAAACGGCCAAGGCGATTAACGCGCATAATCGCTCGTAGCTCATCGATATAAACCGTGCCGCGCTCGGAATAGGCCTCGAGGTGATGCGCGAGTTCAGCCCCATCGAGGGCCTGCCCGCGACCCCGCGCCGTCGCGCGGGCGTCACGGAATGTCCGATAGGCCGGATGACTGTTGAGATTGCGCATGTAAGCGCGCACCGAATCCAAAAGTGAGCCGAACTGACGTACCAAATGCTTCTTGCCGGCATCGCGCCGCTGTGGCACCAGGCCGTGGCCTTCGCTCATGGTCCATTGGCCGTATAGGGCGTTGCCGTCATGGGCAAAACGCGACCGCCCCCAGCCACTTTCGGCGGCGGCTTGGGCCAAAGCCAGCGACACCGGCACCGTGTCGACATGGCGTAACAAGCGTTGGGCAAGTCGCACCGGCGGCGGCGTGTCCTGTTTTTCGGCGGCCAGGCCGTAGCGCGCCGCCTGGTCGTCGAGCCAGGCCCGACCCTGGGCGTTGGCGTCGCCTTTGGCGATAATCAGGCGCAGGCGCGCCCGGTCGGCGGTGATCTCGGCGTTGGCCAAGAGGATCAACGGCAAGACACCGCTGATGAAGAGGGTTTTGCGCCGATTAACCGGCATTTCGCCCGCGAAATCGGTGGGCAGACGCGTCAACGCCAAGGCCGGCACCCGAGACCGACCCGAGGCCACGCCATCAAGGGCGAAGCCTCGGCTGTCCAGAACCTTCTCCAACTCGGCGGTTTTTCGGATGGTCAGGGCGATCGCCGGCGGCAAGCTAGGGGGCGTGCGCACAGTGATCAAATTGACGGGCCCGCTGGGTGCCGAGGCGCCGGCGATCTCGCCTAGCGCGACCAAGGTGAGCGCTGCGACAACCCCGCAGTGCCGCCAGAAGCGGGGCGCGTGTCTGACCGTCGGGGTCGCTCGCTTCATGCTGTCGGCGCGGCGATCGGCGGGGGCCTAAAAGCCCATTTCGGCGGCACGCACTTCGCGCACCTCCGGGACGTAATAGCGCAACATGTTCTCGATCCCCATTTTAAGGGTCGCGGTCGAACTGGGACAGCCGGCGCAGGCACCGCGCATGGACAGGGTCACAATGCCGTCCTCAAACCCATGGAAGACGATATCGCCGCCATCCTGGGCGACCGCCGGCCGCACCCTGGTGTCCAACAATTCCTTGATTTGGCCAATGATCTCATTGTCCGGGCCGTCGGCGGCGGCGTGGCCGTCATCGCCAACGTCGTCCAGCATAACCGGTGCACCGGTGGTGAAATGCTCCATGATAACGCCGAGCACAGAGGGCTTTAGGACATACCATTCCTTGTCCGCCGCCTTGGCCACGGTGATGAAATCATGGCCCAGAAACACCCCGGCGACGCCGTCGATATCGAAAAGGCGCGCCGCCAGGGGCGACCGCGCGGTATCGTCGCCGTCGCGGAACTCGGCGGTGCCGGCGGCCAGGACTTCACGTCCCGGCAGAAATTTCAGGGTCGCCGGGTTCGGCGTTTCTTCAGTTTGAATGAACATCGCAAAATCCCTTTGGCGCCAGGGCCGCGCCTGACGGTCACCGGCCTTACGCATTTATGTGGCAATACGGTGGATGAATTCAAGTCATCCGTGGCCGGCGCCGTTAGCGCGCCAGAAAGCCCACGATTTCCTTAACCTCGGCGATGATCGGTTGGGCGATAGCCTCGGCGCGCCGCGCGCCATCTTGCAAAATCCGATCAATTTCGGCCGAATCCGCCATCAAACGCGTCATCTCGGCGCCGATCGGCCCCAGTTGAGAAACCGCCAGATCGGTCAGCGCCGGTTTGAAGTCGCCGAAGCCTTTGCCTTCAAACTCGGCGAGCACATCATCGGGCGTGCGGTCGCTGAGCGCGGCATAGAGGGTGACGAGGTTGCTGGCCTCCGGCCGCGCGGCCAGATCGGCGACGGTGGCGGGCAGGGGTAGCGGGTCGGTTTTCGCCTTGCGCAGTTTTTGCGCGATGGTGTCGGCGTCATCGGTCATGTTGAGGCGCGAATAATCCGACGCGTCCGACTTGCTCATTTTCTTGGTGCCGTCCCGCAGGCTCATGACACGGGTGGCGGCGCCAAAAATTTGCGGTTCAGGCAGCGGGAAATAGTCGACCTCGAACATGCTGTTAAACGCCTGGGCGATGTCGCGCGTGAGTTCGAGATGTTGTTTCTGATCGTCGCCGACCGGCACATGGGTGGCTTTGTAAGCAAGGATGTCGGCGGCCATCAGGACCGGGTAGTCATAGAGACCGACGGTCGCCTGGTCTCGATTTTTGCCGGCTTTTTCCTTGAACTGAGTCATCCGATTGAGCCAGCCGATCCGCGCCACGCAGTTGAACACCCAGGCCAGTTCGGCATGCGCGGAAACCTGGCTTTGGTTGAAGATGATCGACCCCACGGGATCGATGCCGGCGGCCAATAGGCCGGCGGTCGCTTCGCGCGTCGCTTCGCGCAGTTCGGCCGGGTCCTGGGGGACCGTGATGGCGTGCAAATCGACCAGGCAGTAGATGCATTCGAAATCGGCCTGCAGGCGCGCCCAGTTGCGAATCGCGCCGAGGTAATTGCCTAGGTGAAGATTGCCGGTCGNCTGAACGCCGGAAAAAATTCGATCCATCNCTGTCGTCCATTNGAGTTGCGCNGGGCCCNTCGCCGCGGCGCTGTTATCGCGAGAAGCACCCGACNGGTCAAGGGNCGTCGGCGGCCGGCGGCGGCGCCTCGGCGCGCAGCGCTTGGCGAAGTTCACGCGGCGTGACCACGCCCAGCCCCCANGCCAGGGCGCCGTAAACGACGNCCCCGCCAATCACCANGGCGATNAAACCGGCGATGCCGGCGGCACTGTCGGGGCGCCAAANATCGCCCGCTTGGCCCATCGCCGTCGCCAGCGCGGCGGCCATGCCNGCGGTCGCCAAAACCATCCGTGGGACGCGCGCCAATAACCGCCGATCCAGGCGCAAGGCGCCGCGGCGATAAAGCAACACCGCCAAGGTCGCGGCATTGACCCAGGAAGAGATCACCGACGCTGCGGCGATTCCGACATGTTGCAAGCTGGGCATCAGGGCGAGGGCGGCGACGATGTTCAAGATCACCGCGCCGACCGCCACCAACACCGGCGTCTTGGTGTCGAGGCGGGCGAAAAATCCCGGCTGGAAGATTTTGATCAAAACGAAGGCCGGCAGGCCAAGCGCGAAGACCGCCAGGGCGGCGGCGGTGGCGGCGGCCATTTCGGCGGCGAAAGCGCCGCGCTGGAACAACATCACGATCACCGGCTCGGCGATGATGAAAAGCGCGGCGGCGGCCGGCAAGGTGATCAACATGCCGAACTCCAGCGCCCGGTTTTGGGTGGCCAAGGCGCCGCCGTCTTCGCCGCGCTTGACCTGCCGCGACAACAGCGGCAGCAGGGCGGTGCCAATCGCCACGCCAATCACGCCCAGCGGCAATTGCGTGATGCGGTCGGCGTAATACAGGTAAGAGATCGAGCCGGCGGGCAAGGTCGAGGCCAAGATCACGTCGACCACCTGGTTGACGTGAATGACCCCGGCGCCAAGGGCGGCCGGCGTCATTAACATCAATAATTTGCGCACCTCCGGCGACAGCCGTGGCCACCGCAAGGCGGGCATCACGCCGGCCCGCCGGCACGCCGTCGCCAGCCAGATTAATTGGGCGACGCCGGATAGCGTCACCCCCCAAGCCAGCAGCCAAGCCGGCGCGGCGGCGCTGATTACCGCCGCCGCCATCGCCGAAATTAAAACCAGGTTGAGCAGGATCGGCGACGCCGCCATTACGGCGAAGCGCCCCACCGCGTTGAGCATGCCGCCGAGCATAGCGACCAGTGAAATCAGCGGCAGGTAGAGAAAGGTCACGCGCGTCAACTCGACGGTTAGCGCGAAACGCTCCGGGGTCGCCGTGAAGCCGGGCGCCATCACCGACACCAGCCAGGGCATGGTCAATTGCGCGGCCAGGGTGAGGGCGATCAGCGCCGCCCCGAGAAGCGCCGCCACCTCACTGGCGAAGTGGCGGGCGGCCGCTTTGCCCTGTTGTTCCAAACGGCCGGCGAAGAGCGGCACGAAAGCCACTGTCAGGGCACCTTCGCCGGTTAGCCGGCGAAAAAAATTAGGCAGTTTGAAGGCCACGAAAAAGGCGTCGGCGATGGGTCCGGCGCCAAGCAGCGCGGCGATTGAAACATCCCGCAAAAAGCCGGTCACGCGCGACACCATGGTCAACCCCCCGACGGTGGCGATGGCGCGTGTAAGGTTCATCGATTTCCTCCGGCCTGGCGGCCGCTCGGCTGCGGCGGCGCCATGCAATTAGCGTTTAATTGCGGCGCCGATGGGGCGCGAAGGGCCGGCCTCACTGGCTGGGCGGCGGATCGTCGGCGCCCCCGATGACGGCCAGAAGGTCACTTCGGATGGCCGCCAGTTTGCGTTCCTGATCGACTTTCAAACCGAACAGGTCCTTGACATAGAAGACATCCACGAAGCGTTCGCCATAGGTCATGATGCGGGCCGAACCAATTTGTAGATTGAGGCGCGACAGCACTTTGGTCATGGCGTAAAGCACGCCCGGTCGGTCCTTACCGTTGATCTCGATCACCGTGTGGCTGACGCTCGCTTGATTGTCGATCAATACCCGCGGCGGCACGCGAAAAGCTTTGGCGCGCCGGCTGGTCAAGCCGGCCCTGGCGGCGATCGACTGATCCAGATCGATGTCGCCGGCCACCGCCTGGCGGATTTTCACCTTCAGCGCGGCCAAAGCGCGATCGTTGGCGAAAGGATGGCGGTCGCTGTTTTGGATCGAAAAGATGTCGAGGGCGCGACCATCGGCGAGGGTGAAGATGCGGGCATCGACAATATTGGCGCCGNCNGCNGCCATCGCCCCGGCGATTTGCGCGAACAGACCGGGGTGGTCGTGGGCGTAGACGGTCACCTCGGTCACCGCCCGTTCGNGGTCCTCGCGNGTGTCGATGGCGAGGTGGGATTGCGNGCGGTCGGCCTGGCGCATCAANCGGGCGTGGNGGGCCAGCAGGGGCACCGTGAAGCNNTGCCAATAGGCCGGCCCGCAGCGGTCGGCGAGGGCGGCGAAATNGGCGTCGTCNAATTCCGACAGGTTGGTCCGCAAATCGGCCAAGATGGCCTTGACCGGCTGNTGCTCGATGGCCGCCGCNTCGCCGCCCAGCACGGCCATGGTGCGGAAGTAGAGTTCGCGCAANAGNGCGGCTTTCCAACCGTTCCAGACCTGCGGGCCGACCGCCCGAATGTCGGCGACGGTCAACACCAACAGCAGGCGCAAACGCTCCGGCGATTGCACCTGGTCGGCGAAATCGGCGACCGTGCGGGGGTCATTGACGTCGCGTTTGAACGCGGTGTTGGACATGAGCAAATGCCAGCGCACCAGCCATGCCACGGTTTCGGTCTCTGCCGGATCCAAGCCAAAACGCGGGCACAGCCGGTGCGCCACCCGTTCGCCCAGGACCGAATGGTCGCCGCGGCGCCCCTTGGCGATATCATGAAGCAGGGTGGCGACATACAGCACACGCCGCGACAGCACCTTGTGGATTACTTCACTGGCCACCGGCGCGACGTCTTTCAGGGCGCCGCTTTCAATGCGATGCACGATGGCAAGGGCGAAGATGGTGTGCTCGTCAACTGTGTAGACATGATACATGTCATATTGCATTTGGGCGACGACCCGGCCGAAATCGGGCACGAAGCGGCCGAACACATTGGCCTCGTTCATGCGCCGAAGGATCCGCTCCGGCCCCTTCGGCGAGGTCATGATCTCAATGAACAGGCGGTTGGCCTCGGGGTCTTTTTTAAAGGCGCCGTCGATCAAGCGCAAATTCTTGGTGATCAAACGCAACGCGTTGGGGTGGATGTCCAGGTCGTGGCGCTGGGCGACATGAAACAGGCGAATGATATCCACCGGTTCGGCGATCAGGCTATCGCCATCGGCGATCGACAGCCGGTCGCCATCAAGGGGAAAACCCTCCAAATCGCGATTGCGACCCAGCATTGAGAAAAACCGCAAGCGCGGCCGCCGGCGATGCTCGGCCTCAACCGCCGCGCAGAGGATGCGCGTCAGATCGCCGACATCTTTGGCGGTCAGGTGATAATGCTTCATGAAGCGTTCGACCGCCGCCGTGCCGGCGTGATCGGTATAGCCCATGCGGGCGGCGATCTCGGCCTGCACATCAAAGGTCAGGCGCTCCTCGGCGCGGCCGACCAGATAGTGCAAATGGCAGCGCGTCGACCACAAATGGCGCTGGGCCTTGGCGAAACGTCGGGCCTCCGACGGGTCCAGCACACCGCGCGCCACCAGCGCCGCCATATCCTCCACCTGATAGGCGAATTTGGCGATCCATTGCAGGGTGTGTAGGTCCCGCAAGCCACCCTTGCCGTCTTTGACATTGGGCTCGACCACATAACGGGAGTCGCCCAAACGCGCATGGCGTTGGTCGGATTCGGCCAATTTCGCATCGACGAATTCGGCGGCTCGGCCAGCGACGATATCGCGGCCGTAGCGCCCGCGCATTTCGCGGTACAGATCGTCATCGCCGATGATGAAGCGCGCTTCCAGCATGGCCGTGCTGATCGTCGTGTCGGCCTTGGCCTGGCGCATGCATTCGTCGATCGAGCGNGCCGAATGGCCCAGTTTNAATCCCAGGTCCCANAGAAGATAGAGCGTGAATTCAATCACCTGCTCNACCCAGGGGGTTTGTTTGTANGGATAGAGGAACAGCAGATCGACATCGGAAAANGGCGCCATTTCGCCGCGCCCATAGCCGCCCACNGCGACCACCGCGATNCGCTCGCCATCGCTNCGGTTGGCCGCTTGGAAGANTCGCTCGGTCGCCGCTTCATGNGTCAGCCGGANGACTTGGTCGATTAAAAAGGCGTTGGCGCGNACNGCGGCGGCGCCGTCGTTGTCNGCCAGGAAGCGGCGCTTGACCTCGGNGCGGCCAGCTTTCAGCGCCGTTTTCAATAGATCGCGCANGCGCGCGCCGAAGGCGTCATGGCTTTCGGCGGTTTGCCACGCGTCGGCNACCTCGGCGCTCAAGGCGCGCCGATCGATCACCGCCCGTTGGTGGCGCACTTTGGGCTCCAGGGCCGACGGCGCCACGGCCAAGGGCGCCACGGCCGGGGGCGCCGGGGTGGGCTCTTGCGCGATCTCGATTTCTAGGGCCAAACTGGCCTCCTGGCTGGGATGCGAACGCTCAAAATAGGCGAGTTTGCCGGCTTGTGCCAGAGGAGCGCGCGATGGCGACGGTTGATGTGTTGATTGCCGGGGGTGGCGTGATGGGCAGCGCGATTGCCTATTTCCTCGCCGCCGATCCTGATTTCACCGGCCATTTACAAGTGGTCGAGCCCGATCCAAGCTATCAATTCGCGTCCTCGCCGCGCTCCCTGGGCGGGGTGCGCCAACAATTCAGCAATCTTGAAAATATTCAGATCGGGCTCTTCGGTCACCATTTCGTGACACATGTCGACCACTATCTCACGGTCGACGGTGAGGCGCCGGCGCTAAGTTTTCGCGAAGGTGGATATCTGTTTTTGGCGAGTGCCGAGGGTCTCGCGACCTTGCGTGAAAACCACGCCGTGCAGACCGCCGCCGGCGCCGCCATCGATTTGCTCAGCCCCGACGACCTGGCCGCCCGCTTTCCCTGGATCGATGTCGCCGGACTGGCCGGCGCCAGTCTCAGCGCCGGCGGCGAGGGCTGGCTCGACCCTTTCGCTCTGTTGCAGGGGTTCCGCAAAAAAGCTCGCGCCCTCGGGGTTGAATTCATCGCCGATAAAGTGACTGGCGTGCGGCGCGCCAACGGCCGCGTCACCGCCGTCGACCTGGCCAGCGGCACGCGGGTCGCGCCCGGTGTGCTGGTCAACGCCGCCGGCGCGTGGGCCGGCGAAGTGGCGGCGCAGGCCGGCGTCGCCTTGCCGGTCGAGCCGCGCCGGCGGATGGTCTACGTGTTCGAGTGTCGCACGCCCCTCAACCCGCCGCCGCCGTTGACCATCGACACCAGCGGCGTCTATTTGCGGCCCGAGGGCGGTGGCTATCTGACCGGTTTCACCCCGCCGGCCGAGGCCGATCCGCCTTATGCCGGCTTCGAGGTTGAGCACCATTGGTTCGAGGAGGTGGTGTGGCCGGCCCTGGCCGCCCGTGTGCCGGCCTTCGAGGCGATCAAGGTGACCAGCGCCTGGGCCGGTTATTACGACTACAACACGGTCGATCAAAACGGCATCGTCGGCGCTCATCCGGAGGTCGCCAACTTGATTTTCGCCAACGGTTTCAGTGGCCATGGCCTGCAGCAATCGCCGGCCGTCGGCCGCGCCGTCAGCGAACTGATCGTCCACGGCGGCTTCCGCGCCATCGATTTAACTCGCTTCGGCTTTGAGCGGTTCGCCGCCGGTCAGCCCCTGATTGAGCGCAACGTGGTCTAAGCCCGCCGCCTAGCGGTGGGCGTCGGCGTCGTAGCGTTGCCCATCGGCGAGCATGCCGTCGGTGCCTAACAGCGCGTTGATCCCCTCGAAATCGAGCATGCGGTTTTGGAACGGCTGGGTGGTGCCGTGGTGGCGCAGGCTGGCGAAATACTCGCCGGCGGTGGTCGCCAAGGCGCGCATCAGCCCGCCTGGGAAAATCACCAGGTCATAGCCCAACGCCTGTAATTCGTCGGCCGGCAGGATCGGGGTTTTGCCGCCCTCGACCATATTCGCCATCAGTGGCGCACGGCCGGCGAAACGGGCGTTCAAGGCGGTCATTTGATTATGGTTTTGTGGCGCCTCGATAAACAACAGGTCGGCGCCCGCCTCGCGGTAGCTTTCGGCGCGCTCGAGGGCGGCCTCAAAGCCCTCGACCGCTATGGCGTCGGTGCGCGCGATTATCATGGTCGCGTCGTTAGCGCGGGCGTCGCAGGCGGCGTGGATTTTGCCGACCATCTCGGCGGTTGACACCAGGGTCTTGCCGGCCAGATGGCCGCAACGCTTGGGTAGGGTTTGATCCTCCAGTTGAATAGCGTTGGCGCCATTGCGCTCGAACAGGCGGACCGTGCGCTGCACGTTGAGGGCGTTGCCATAGCCGGTGTCGGCGTCGACGATCATTGGCAGATCGACGCGCTCCCGCACCAGGCCGATGACCTCGGCCACCTCGTTC
>NZLB01000051.1 GCA_002694075.1 Nisaea sp. | reverse complement strand
CCGCTGCCGGTGCTCGACAGGTCGGCGACCTTGGATTTCAGATGGCGCTTATAGTCGGCCCATAGCGGCAGCCGCCAAAACGGATCGCTGACGGCGCCGCCGGCGGCGCTGAGCGCGTCGGCCAAAGCGTCGTCATTGCAGAACATCGCCGGCACCTCGGCGCCAAGGGCGACACGGGCGGCGCCGGTCAGGGTGGCGAAATCCAAAATCATTTCCGGTTTGTCGCGGTCGGCCTCGGCCAAGGCGTCGGCCAGGATCAAGCGACCCTCGGCGTCGGTGTTGCCGACCTCGACGGTCAAGCCCTTGCGGGTGTCGAGCACGTCGAGGGGGTGGAAGGCGTTCCCGGAAATGGCGTTTTCCACCGCCGGGATCAGCACCCGCAAGCGCACCGGCAGCCGGAGGGCCATGATCATGTGGGCCAGGGCCAGGACCTGGGCCGCGCCGCCCATGTCCTTTTTCATCAAAAGCATGCCGCCCGACGGTTTGATGTCGAGCCCGCCGCTGTCGAAACAGACGCCTTTACCGACCAAAGTTACCCGCGGCGCCTTCGCCTTGCCCCAGGTGATGTCGATCAGCCGCGGGCCGTTATCGGCCGCCCGCCCGACAGCGTGGACCGCCGGATAGCCTTCTTTCAACAGATCCTTGCCGGCGATCACCGCGCATTTGGCTTTGTGCCGGCTGGCGAGGTCGCGGGCGGCGGCGGCCAATTCGCGCGGGCCCAGGTCGCCGGCCGGGGTGTTGATCAAATCGCGGGCCAGCGCGATGCCTTCGGCTTGGGCGGTGACCAGGGCACGGTCGCTGCCGCTTGGCCACACCAGTTCGGCATGGGCTTTGGTTTTCGCCTTCTTATCGGTTTTATAACGATCGAAGCGATAGCCGCCGAGCAGCCAGCCCAACGCCGCCGCGCCGGCCGCCGCCGCCGATGGCGCGCCGGCCAGGCGGTAGCGGCCGGCCGGCAGCTTCGTCGGCAGGTCGGCGAGATCCCAAAGCCCCGGTTCGGCGCCCTCCATGCCGACCAAAACCTCTTCCGGCGCGCCGTCGGCGCCGGGCACCGTCAAATGCGTGCCGCCGGCGGCGGTGAAGGCGTGGCCGGCCAACCAGGCGCGCGCCGCCGGCGTCGCCGTCGTGCGCCACGCCGCCAGACCGTCGGCGTTGAGCGGGGTCAGGGTCACGGTGCGTTTATTGGCGCGGTCAACCAATGCGGAAATCATCGCCGCCTCCAGCGGTATGTGGTTCGGGACCGCGATCATAGCCCGGCCCACGTCGGCGGGCGAGAACAGTTGCGCGGCGGGTGACAATTCTGTCAAATGCGCTCTGGAACACGCAGGCGGAGGATGGCCCATGGCCACGTACACCCTGGTGATCGGAAATAAGAATTATTCTTCATGGTCGTTGCGCCCGTGGTTGGCCCTGAGGGTCGCCGAGATCGCGTTCGAGGAACTGATCATCCCCTTGGACGAGCCGACGACCCGTGAGGAAATTTTGAAACACACCGGTTCCGGCCGGGTGCCCGTCCTGAAAAGCGGCGACTTGCGGGTGTGGGACAGTTTGGCGATTTGCGAATATCTGGCCGAAACCCACCCCGATGTCGGCCTTTGGCCGGCCGCGCCGGCGGCGCGGGCGGTGGCGCGCGCGGTTTCGGCGGAAATGCATGCCGGTTTCACCGCCCTGCGCGCGGCCATGCCGATGAACATCCGCTCGCGTTTTCCCGGCCGGGGCCGCGGACCGGGCGTGCAGGACGACATCAACCGGATCACCGCCATTTGGCGCCGCTGCCGCGAGCGATTCGGCGCCGGTGGCGCGTTTTTGTTCGGCGACTTCACCATCGCCGACGCCATGTTCGCGCCGGTGGTCGCCCGTTTCGTCACCTATGAGGTCGAGGTCGGCGCCGATGAAGCCGCCTATATGGCGGCGATTGGCGCGCTGCCGGCGATGCGCGACTGGGCCGCCGCCGCCGAACGCGAGCCGTGGATCATCGACAGCGCCGAATTTTAGGTCGCCCGCGTCGCCGCCGCCTCGCCCGCCGTCAGGGCCCGCACCCGCGGGTAATACAGTGCCAGCGCCGCTCCGCGCAGGCCCAGGAACAGCACGTAGGCGAACCACAGCCCATGGGTGCCGGCCAGGTCGCCGGCGACCTGCAGCGCCGCCCAAAACGCGAAGAGGGACAAGACCATGGTGTCGCGCATTTCACGGGAACGGGTGGCGCCGATGAAAATTCCGTCCAACTGAAAGGCGGCGACACTGATCACCGGCGCGGCCGCCGCCCACGGCAGATAGATCAGGGCGCTGGCGCGGACCGCGTCAATTGTGGTGAGCGCGGCGATGATCCAGCCGCCGGCGACGAAATAAGTCAGGCCAATCGCCGCGCCAAGCGCCAGCGCCATCACCGAGCTGTTGCGGACCGCCGCCGCCAACCGCGCCGGCGCGCGCGCGCCAATCGCCCGGCCGACGAGCGACTCGGTGGCGTGGGCGAAACCGTCCAGGCCATGGGCGGCGAGGGTCTGCAAATTCAACAGCACCGCGTTGGCCGCCAGAACCACCGTGCCGGCGGCCGCGCTGGCGTCCATGAACAGCGCCGTGCCGGAGATCACCGCCAAGGTGCGGATGAAAATATCGAGATTGATTTTAAACAGGCGCGCCANANNCTTGGCGGCCAGGATCCGGGACCGGTCGAAACCGCCGCCGACCNGCCGCAGATGATGGCGCANNAANAGNANCGAGACCGCCAGGCCAAGATATTGCGCGGCCACCGAGGCCCAGGCGACGCCATCCACATCCAGGCCCAGGCCAAACACGAACAGGAGGTTGAACAGGATATTGGCGGCGTTGACGGTCAACTGTTGGATCAGCGCGCCGCCCATCGCGCGAATGCCGAACAACCAGCCTAGCACCGCGGTGTTGGCCAGGGCCGCCGGCGCCGCCAGCACGCGGATGGTGAAATAGAGGCGCGCCTGTTCCTCGACCGCCGCCGTCCCCGACAGCAGCCAGAGCGCGAGGTTGGCGAGCCAGCGGCCGCCGCCGACACATATGAGGCCGGCGAGCGCGGCGATCAGCAAGGCGCGGGCCAGGACCGCGCGCAACTCGTCCACGTCGGCTCCGCCGCTGGCTTGCGCCGCCAGGCCGGTGGTGGCCATACGCAGGAAACCGAACCCCCAATAAACATAGCTGAAGATCAACCCGCCAAGGGCGACGCCACCGATGAAGGCGGGGTCGGGCAAATGGCCCATGATCGCGGTGTCGACCAAGCCGACCAGCGGCACCGTCGCGTTGGACAGGATCACCGGCCAGGCGAGGCGCCAAATCGCCGCCGGTCGGGTTTCCGCGTTGGCGCTTTCCGTGGCCGCCGGCGTGGCCGTCAAAGGACCCCGCCGGTGGCCCCGGCGCGCGGGTCACCGACCGCCCGCAGACGGCCATCGCCGGTGCTGTGAATGCCCTGGACCGCGCCCAGCGACGGATCGCGCCCGGCCATCACCTGGGTGGTCAAGCCAAGGCTGGCGGCGATGGGGGCGGCCGCCGCCGCCATGTCCTCGTCGACCAGCAGGCGTTCGGCCTCGGCGTGGATGCGGCCGCCGCCGACGGCCTGATCCAGGCTTTCGCCGCCGACAAACACGCGGTCCATGACTTGCATCAAGGCGGTCGGGATCCGTGTCGAGCCGGAGGCCCCGATGGCCAATTCGACACCGTCGGCGCCAAAGGCCAGGGTCGGCATCATCGAGCTGGTCGGCCGTTTGCCGCCAACCACCGAATTGGGACTGCCCGGCCAAGGATCGAACAACAGCATTTGATTGTTCAGCAAAATCCCGGTGCCGGGGGTCACCACGCCGGAATGGATGTTCAGGGAATAGGTGATGCAGGCGGCGTTGCCGGCGGTGTCGATGGCCGCCAGGCTGGTGGTCTCATCGCTTTCGCCGGCGGACACGACGAACGCCGGGTCGCCAAAAGCGGCGCTACGCCGTTCGAACATCGCCAACATCGCCCGCGCCCGCGCCAGCAATCGGTCGGCGCCGTCATCGCCGGCCAGCGCGGCCAGACCGGCCAGCACCAATTGCCCGGCCGACGGCGGCGCCATCGTGGCGAAGCGACGGCCGGCGAAATCGCCGGTCGCCGGTTGCCGCCAGCGGGCTTGGTAATTGGCCAGGTCGTGGCGGGTGAGGAAGCCACCGTTCGCGGCCATGTCGGCGGCGATCTGGGCGGCCAGATCGCCGTGATAGAAATCGCCGGCGCCGGCCGCCGCCAATTGGCGTAAACTGGCCGCGTAATCGGGACTACGCGCCGGCGTGCCGGCCGTCGGCACGCTGCCGTCGGGGTTTAAGAAAACCCGCGCGGTCTCGGCCGTCAGACGCAGGCTCTCCTCGGTGCGGGCCAAGCGCAGGGCCGGTTTGCGCGCGATGGTGTAGCCGTCCTCGGCGAGGGCGATGGCCGGCGCCAGCACCGCCGACAACGGCCGCGTGCCGAAACGCGCCAACAAAGCATCCAGACCGGCCGCCGCTCCCGGCACGGCGACCGATCGATGTCCCAACTCATTGGCCCGCCCGCGCACGCTGATGCGATAGCCGTCGACCGGGCTGTGGGTTTGATACAATTGATAGCGCGCGGTCAACGGGGCGGCGCCGATGAAATCTAAACATTCGGTGACGCCGCCGGCGTGGACGGTGGCGAAACCACCGCCGCCGAGACCGCAATCCAACGGCTCGACCACGCCCATCGCGAAGGCGGCGGCGACGATCGCGTCAATGGCGTTGCCGCCATCGGCGAGCAGCGCCAATCCGGCGTTGACGGCGTCTGGATTGCCGGCGGCGACGGCGCCGTGGCGCGGCTGGCCTTCGGCCCAGGAAGCGATGGACATGGCGGATCTCCGAGGGGCGTGGACTTAGGTCGCGGCGTCGTCGGCGAAGGGGTCGGCGACCCGCGGCCAGTAGGGTTGGGTGAAAACCTGATAGGGGATTTCGGCGAATTCCGGCGGAATCGCGCCTGGTGCGCTGACATAGATGATCTCGCGGGCGAGCGGCGCGAAACCGGCGTAAAAATGTTGCGTCGATTTGACCACGATCAGGCGCGCGGCGGCCAGATCGATGCCGAATTGGGTAAAGCCGTCGGGATGGAAGACCTGGGTGCGGGCCTCGTTGAGGATCAGGTCGATACCGGCGCCGCTGATCCAGGCGGCGCGGCCCATCGGCGCCACCGCGCTGCCGAAGCTTTGCCGCGCCTCCGGCAATAACCGGCGCACGGTCACTTCGAGGTCGACCGGCGGGCCGGAATCGGGGCCGCATTTGCCACCGATGCGCAGGGCCAGCGTGGCGCCTTCGCCGGCCTCGAAACAAAAGCGTACGGCCACCGGATCCCAATAAAAGCCGGAGACCACGTCGCGGACGCCGCGGTCCAGCAGATGCTGCAGAATAAAAGTCGAATCCGATGGCGCGCCGCCGCCGGCGTTGTCGGCGACATCGGCCAAGACCACCGGTCCATCTCGCCCCTCGGGCGGCGCCAGGGCGCTGTCGACCGCCGCCGGCACCGTCGGCAGCGGCGCGTTGACGCCCTCGCGGGTCCGCCAGATGAGCTCGGCGATATCTTCGGCCACCGCCGTTCCGGCGGTCGCCGCGTCATCGCTGACGACCAAGACCTTGGCGCTGGCCTCGGGCACGTCGCCCCAGGGAAAGCCATGGGCGAAGGACACTGAAAGGATGTCGTTGCGGCGTTCGGCTTCCTGCATCGCGGCGACGATGTCGGCGCCGGGCGCGGTGCTGGTGCGCCAGGTGTTGATCATGCGCAGATCGCGCACCGTCATCACCGGGCGGACGGCGCCGCGCTGGGCGGCGTGGCAGAGAGTGAATAACTCGCGGGCGCGCTCCCTGCCGTCGATATGGGGATATTCCTTGAACGTGATCAAGGCGTCGGCGGCGTCCGTCATCGCCTGGGTGATCGAGCAATGCAGGTCCAATTCCCCGCCGATCACGGTGTCCGGGCCGACCAGTGCGCGGATGCGGCCGAGCAGATCGCCCTCGCAGTCGAGATAGCCTTCGGCGACCATCGCGCCATGCATGTTGATCAACACCATGTCGACCGGCAAGGCGGCGGTCAAATCGGCCAGGATGCGATCGCGAAAGCCCTCGTAAACGGCGCGAATGGTTGGCCCGGCCGGCTGCGCGAAGGCGGCCAGCGACTCGATCACCTCGGCGCCTGCGGCCTCGGCCATGGCCCGCCATTCGATCAGCGGCTCGGAGAACAATTGGCCGGGCTGTTGGCTGGCGTCACCGTCGAACAGCATGCTTTCGGCGAAAGTTTGATAGCCGGTCGGGATCGGCGAGAAAGTGTTGGTTTCGGTGCCAAGGCAGGCGATGAAGACTTTCATGGGGTCGGCCTCCTGTTGAGCTGGCGGGCGCGTCTAGGCCGCTTGGAAGGGGTCGGCGTCTTTTGGCCAAAACGGGCCGTCGAGCTTACTAAGGGGAATCTCGGCGAAAGCTGGCGCCGTCGCGCCCGGCCCGCCGACGTAGATGATTTCGGCCGCGACCGGGGCGAAACCGGCGTGGAAATGCTGGGTCGATTTGACCACCACCAGGCGCGCCGCGTTGAGGTCGATGCCCAATTGCTCAAACGCCTGGGGGTGAAAGGTTTGGGTGCGTTTGGAATTGATCACCAAATCGATGCCGGCGGCGCGCAGCCACACCACATCGCCCATTTTGGCGGTCGCCCGGCCAAATGGTTGGCGCGCGTCGGTGAGGATCGCCCGCACCTCGCAACGCAAGTCGACCGGCGCCCCCGAGCTTGGCCCGCATTTGCCGCCGATGCGCAGGTTCAGCACCGCGCCCTCGCCGGCCTCGCGGCAAAACCGCACCGAAACCGGGTCCCAATAAACGCCGCTGACCACATTGGTGAGGCCTCGTTCCAGCAAGGCCGCCAGGATGAAGGTCGCGTCCGATGGCGCGCCGCAGCCGGCGTTGTCCGAGGTGTCGGCCAAAACCACCGGCCCGGTGCCGGCCTCGGCCGCCGCCAGCGCGCGGTCCAGGGCGGCGTCGATGGAGAGGGAGGGGTCGCGGGTTTCCTCGCGCATGGCCCACAGGCGGCCAGCGAAATCGGCGGCGGTGGCGCGCGCCTTGTCGCCGTCGCCGTCGGCGACCACCAGCATGCGGGCGGTGGTTTCCGGCACATTGCCCCAGGGGAAGCCATGGGCGAAGGAGACCGACAAGATGCCGTCATGGCCCTCGGCGGCGCTCATCGCGTCAACGAAGCCGCGCATCGGTTCGAACGGGGTGCGCCATAGATGCACCATGCGGCAGTCGTGCACCGCCATCACCGGGCGAATCTCGCCGCGTTGGGTGGCCAGGGCCAGGTCGTAGACCTCGGCCGCGCGCTCGACCACGTCGACATGCGGGTATTCTTTAAAGGTGACAATGACGTCGGCCGCCGCCACCAGCTTCCGCGTCAACGAACAATGCAGGTCCAATTCGACACCGATCACCACGTCCTCGCCGACCGCCGCGCGGATGGCGGCGGTCAAATCGCCCTCGCAATCGTCATAGCCTTCGGCGACCATCGCGCCGTGGAGGTTTAACAAAACCATGTCGACCGCGCCGGCGCCGGCCAAATCGGCGAGGATTTCGGCGCGAAAATCTTCGTAAACCTGGCGCACGGTGGGGCCGCCCGGCTCGGCGAAGGCGGCGAGGGATTCGACCACTTCCATGCCATCGGCCAGGGCCCGGTCCCGCCACAGGCGTAACGGGCCAGCGAACAGATCGCCCGACTGGGTGCCATCGCCATGGAACAGCATGGTTTCGCGAAAGCTTTCCAAGCCGGTGGGGATGGCTGAAAAGGTATGGGTTTCGGTGCCCAGGCAGGCGATGAACAGTTTCATGTCGATTCTCCCCTCGGGACCGCCGCGACGGCGGCCAGCAGGGCCTCCAAGCGGCGGTCGCGGATACCCATTTCGTGGAGATGATGCAACACCTGCCGCAAATAGGCCAGGCTGCTGCCGGCGACGCCTCGGGCGGTCGCGACACACGCCGCCAGACAGGCCAAATCCCGGTCGCCGAGGTACAGCGGGTCGGCGCGGTCGACGACATAGGTCAGGGCCGTGACCCGTCGTCTCGCCCCGCTGTCATCGAACACCGTCACCGGCAGCCGCCGCCGGCGATAAACCGGATAGATCAATTCTCGGGCGTCGAGATAGCCGACCACTCCAGCGACCGCCTCGGCGGCGACGCGATAAGCGAAACCGCGGCAGGTGCCGCCCCGATCCAACCCCATCACCACCCCCGGCCGGTCCGGCGCGCCGCGGTAGTGGACCGAGGCGACACAGGGGCGTCGGCGATAACCATGCAGGCGGGCGCGGCGGCGCTCGACATGGTCGAAGCCCGGATTCCACATCAACGAGCCATAGCCGAAGACCCAAAACGCGCCATTTCCATCCGTCACTGGACTTGTCCCCAACGCCCGATAAGCTGAGGTGATGGACACCCCAGACGATAACCTAAAGCGCGCGCCGGCGGCACGGAAGCGCTTTCGCCGGGCCACCGCCATTGCCGCCGGCGTGGTGACCCTGGCCGCTATCTTGTGGAGCGGGCTGTGGTGGTTTGGCGCCCGCGCTCTGGAGGGGGCGGTCGCCGATGCGCTCATCGCCGGCCGCGCCCAGGGCGAGGAGATCGCCGTCGAAAAGGTCACCGTGGGCGGGTTCCCGGTCGCCTTGACCGTGACCGTCGACGCTCTCACCTGGACCGCGCGACTGCCCGCCGGGCCCTTGACGGTAGCCGTGCCGCGGCTGGCGGCGACGGCCACGCCGCTGGCCCCTCGGCGTTTTCGTTTAGCCGCGCCGGCGCCCTTCACGGTGGCCGGCGGTGAGGCTTTCAACGTCGTCGGCCGTTTGGCGGCGGGCGCGCTCACGCTCGGTGCGGTGGGGTCGGCCGGTCGGATAGGGCTGGACGCTTTGCGCCTAACCCGGCCGGACGCGCCGCCGGTTACCGTGCGTGGCTTGACCGCCGCTTGGTCGCCCGCCGGCGATGGTNACGGGGCCGGCGANCGGCGGATCACCCTCGTCGCCAATGGCCTGGAGGGGTTGGGCACGGCGCCGGANCGGACCGCCGAAACGGCGGCTGAGATCCNTGTTTCCGGTCGCCTCAGCGGGCCCCTGGCCGGGGCCAANGCGGTCGATTGGGCGGAATGGCGCGACGCCGGCGGGGTGTTTGAAACCGACGAGATCGNCATCGCATGGGCCGATTTGCGGGTNAGCGGCAGCGGCGGTTGGACCNTCGACAAGGCGCTACGGCCGGCCGGCGCCGGCNCCTTCGAGGTGGCCGGTCTGCCGGCGTTGATCGACCGCTGGGCGGCGGCCGGTCATTTGCCCGCGCGGCACGCGGCCATCGCCCGGCTGGCCGTCGGCGCCCTCGCCGGCGGCGCCAAGGGCCGGGTCAAGGTGCCGGTCAGCCTGCAAGCCGGTCAGCTGTGGATTGGCCCGTTCGCGGTCGCCGACCTGCCGGCGCTGGCCTGGTAGACCAGGTTAATCGTCGTCGTCGCCGTCCTTCGGTTGCGGCGGCACGTCCTGTTTGGCCTCGATCACGCCGCGGCGAATTTCGCGGGTGCGGGTGAACAGGTTTTCCAAGGTGTCGCCGTCGCCGCGCCGGATCGCCCGCTGCAGATAGGTGAGATCTTCTTGAAACCGCTGGAGCATTTCCAGAACGGCGCCGCTGTTGTTGAGAAAGACATCGCGCCACATCACCGGATTGGAGCCGGCGAGGCGCGTGAAATCGCGGAAGCCGGAGGCTGCGAAGCGGATCACGTCGCACTTCATATGCTCTTCCAAATCCACCGCCGTGGCGACGATGGTGTAGGAAATCAAATGCGGCAGATGCGAGGTCAGGGCCAGCACTTGGTCATGGTATTCCTCATCCATGATCTCGACGATGGCGCCGACGCCGCGCCACAGTTTGGCGAGCCGCGCGACCGCCTCGGGGTCGGCCCCCTCGGGCGGCGTCAAAATCCAATATCGGCCCTCGAAAAGCTCGGCGAAACCGGCTTCCGGGCCGCTTTTCTCGGTGCCGGCCAGCGGGTGGCCGGGAATCAGATGAACCCCGTCCGGCAAATGGCCGGCGACATCGCGGCTGACGATCCGTTTGATCGAGCCGACATCGGTGACGATGCAGCCGGGCGCCAGCGCCGGCGCCAGCGCGCGGGCCAGGTCACCATAGGTGCCAACCGGCGTGCACAACACCACGCAATCGGCGCCGGTGGCCGCCGCCAGGGGGTCGTCATGGACGGAGTCGGCGAGCTCAAGGGCGGCGCTCGCCGCCCGCGTCGTCGGATCGTTGTCGGCCACCGCGATATGGTCGATCAGGCCGTCGGCGCGGCGGACCGCGCGGCTGATCGACGAGCCGATCAGGCCATGGCCGATAATGGCCAAGCGCTTGAACACAGGGGCGGCGGCGTCAGCCATTGGCCGCGTCCGCCGTCCGCAGAAATTCGGCGATGGCGGCGACCGTGATGTCCATTTCGTCGCGCGTGCCCATCGACACCCGCACATGATCGGGCAGACCGTAGTCGTCGAGCTTGCGCACCAAAATATTGCGCGCGTCGAGGAACAGGCGGGCGGCGTCGGCGTCGCGGCCGTTTTCGCGCGGGAAGCGCAACATCACGAAATTGGCGACGGTTGGCTCGACATGCAGGCCAAGCGCGGCCATGCGCGCGCTGAACCAGGGCACCATCTCCTGGTTGTGGCGCAGAGAGCGTTCTTGGAAATCATGGTCGCCAAGGCTGGCCGCGCCGGCCTCGACGGCGGCCAAGCTGACGCCATAGGGCGGTTTAACGGTGGCCAAGGTGGCGGCAATATCGGCGGGGCAGTAAGCCCAGCCGATGCGCAGCCCGGCGAGACCGTGGAATTTGGAAAAGGTGCGCAGCATGACGACATTTTCATGGGCCTCGACCATCGCCTTGCCGCTGCTGTAATCATTGCGCTGGACATATTCGGCATAGGCCGCGTCGACCACCAACAACACGCTTTCCGGCAAACTGTCGCGGAGGCGCTGGACTTCACGCTGGGGCAGATAGGTGCCGGTCGGGTTATTCGGATTGGCCAGGAAGACTATGCGGGTTCGTTCGCTGACCAGGGCCAGGATGTTGTCGACGCTGACGGTGAAATCATGGTCCTCGGCGACTTTTGGCACGCCGCCGGCCATCAGCGTCAGATGGCGATACAGCAAGAACCCGTATTGCGTAACGATCACCTCGTCGCCCGGATCGACATAGGCCTGGCACAAGCAGGAAAGCAGTTCGTCGGAGCCGCAGCCGATGA
The DNA here is from genome assembly GCA_002694075.1 of Nisaea sp. GTDB lineage: Bacteria > Pseudomonadota > Alphaproteobacteria > Thalassobaculales > Thalassobaculaceae > TMED26. The sequence goes on along the minus strand of NZLB01000051.1, from coordinate 17,885 downwards.
CCAGCCGGTCGGCGTCGTCAATCCCGTGGTGGGCGCCAATCGCCTCGACCAGAGGTTCCAGGCCGAGTGGTGGATAGCGGTGCAAATCGTCCTTAACGCGGTCGAGGGCGGCGGCGACGCGCGGGCTGGGGCCAAGGGCGCCTTCATTGACCGACAAGCGAATCACCCGGCCTTCGCGCCGCCCCTTAAGCGAAGAGGTGTAGCGCACCAAAGGTTGAACGGCGGGACGTGGCGTGATCACGGGCATGACGGTTTTCTCGCTTTCCTTGGACCCTCGGCGGCGCCGGCGGCGCCGATCACCGATGGCTCGGCCGGGCGTAACTGCCCAGCCAGCGGCCACCGGCCGGGGCCCTGTGATCGGTGTCTTCGGCATGGCCGGCAACTTCACGCAGCGTTTGGCCGGCGTCGTCGCTGACCGCGTAGAGGCTAATATCGTCGCCGGAAGGGTCGCTGTCGAAACCGGCGACAACCACCGCCTGGCCCATGTCGGCCGGCCCAAAAAACGGCAGCCGCGCAATCACGCGCGGCTGGTCGGACAGGGTATCGCCATTGCACAAGTCTTGCCACCACGCGCCGTCACAAGAGATCACGCCCACCAACGCGTCGCCAGCGGCGACCGCTTCGATCACCGCCCGGCCATCGGCCAGGACATGGACTTCGGCGCTGACGCCGAAATGATCGCGGGCCAGGATTGGGCCGGGCACGCCGGTGGTGGCGACGGTAACGGCGGTTTGCTGGGCCAGGTTGGCGACCAGAATTTGCCGCCAAATGCGGCTGATCACCGCCGGCGCGATGGCCGCCGGAGCGGCCGCGCTAAGGCGGCGCAGAATCGCCGCCTCCCGGCCTGGGCGCAGGAACGGGCCGCCATTGGGGGCTTTGCTGCGGGCCACCGCGCGACCGATTTCAATTCGCCGGCCAAGCAAGGTCAGCAGCTGGTCGTCGATCCCGTCGATCTCGCGGCGCAGCTCATCGAGATTGGTCATGCAGCGTCATCCACCGGCGCGGCCGCCCCGCGCGGGCCGGCTCATTCATGAGGAGCGATAGCATTACAAAGCCACCCGCCGAAATTCAAGCTGAACCGTTGTCGCCGTTGACGTTCGCTGGTCCCGACCGCAATCGGCGGCCCGATAAGCGCGCGCCTCGGGGGCGCATTCAAGGGCAGCGGCGACGGGAGCAGGGCGCGATCCCGTCACGGGATGCGACGCCATCGGTTTGGCCAACCGGCAGTAGGGCGCGGACCGGCGTCAAGGCGCGGCGTCGCCGCGGCGTGGTCGCGTACACTTGTTTGACGCTCTCGATCATGATCACGCCGGCAAAGCGCGGGAACCAGCGGGCGCCAATTTTTTCCCAGGCCTCGCCCGAGCGAACCCATCCGCGCGGCGCCTGCGGCGGACAGAACAACGCTTCGCCGTTTTGGCTGGGGGTGAAACGATTACGGTCCAAGAGGCGGGCCAATTGCGCCGGGGTGTAGGGATGGCCCTGACCGAAGGGCGTGCGATCCGAGCGGGCCCACAAGCCATGGCGATTGGGCACAATCACCAACAGGCGGCCATTGCCGACCAGAATGCGCCAGACCTCGGCCAGAAGGGCCGGCAGTTGCTCCGAGGCCTCCAGCGCGTGCACCATCACCACCCGGTCGAAGGTGGCGTCTAGGAACGGCAACTCATTTTCTTCGGTCAGGGCCGCGCGGGCACCGCCCTCGGCGGGCCATCGCAGCACGCCCTGCTGCGCCGGCATGACCGTGACCACGCGCTCGGCCTGTTCGGCGAAGGGCCGCAGATAGGGGGTGGCGTAACCGACGCCGAGCACCGATAGATCGCGTAAATTGGGCCACATGGTGCGCACTTGCCGGCGGATCATGCGGCGGGCGATGCGTCCGGCGGGCGTTTGGTAAAAATCGCGCAGATCGGCGACGTCGGGATACATCGGCCAGGGCTCAACGGTCCAAACGGTGGGCGGCGACCACCGCCGGGTCGGGATCGGCGCCCAGCCCGGGGCCGTCGGGTACCATGAACTGGCCATCCTTGGGGAGCACCCAAGGGCCCATTGGGTTGGCCTCGAGGGTGACGTGAAAGCGCTCGATCAATCCCGGGTCGGGCAGCGCCGCGGCGAGATGCAGCGAGGCCAGGAAGCCGGGGCCGATATAGGGCGAATGGGCCATGATCCGGACGCCGCTGGCCTCGGCCAGGGCGGCGATTTTCAAAAACTCGGTGACGCCGCCGACCTTGGTCACGCTGGGTTGGGCGTAATCGACCGCGCCGGCCGCGAACATGGCCTGAAACTGAACCGCGGTGCAGGCGTTCTCGCCGGCCGCCAACGGCACCCCCGACAGATCACGCAGGCGTGCCAAACCGGTGAAATCCTCTGGCGGGAAGAGCGGTTCCTCCAACCAGTAAAGATCGTGCTCGGCCATGGCGGCAGCCATTCGCTGCGCCTCTGTCGGGGTCCACGGGCAATTGGTGTCGACCATCAGCGCGAAATTCGGTCCGCCGGCGTGGCGCGCGGCGGCCACCGCCGGGACGGTGATCTCATGTAATTTGACATGGTCGTAGCCAGCCCCCAGCACCTCTTCGGTGACGCGCGCGACGGTCGCCGGATCGCCATAGCGGAACAGGCTGGCGTAGGCCGGCAGAGGCGCGGCGCCGCTACCGCCCAAAAGCTGTACCAGGGGCTTGCCGGCGGCTTTTCCGGCGAGGTCCCAAAGCGCGATGTCCAAGCCGGAAATAGCGAAAATCGTGATGCCATAGCGGCCCCACAGGTGATTCTGCCGCTGCAATTGACGGTTGAGCCCGGCGATGTCGCGGGCGTCGGCGCCGACCACCTTGGGGGCGATCATGTCCTCGATGGCAGCGACCACGGCACGTTGACAGCCATAGGCGAAGGCGTCGCCCCAGCCGACCAAACCGGCGTCGGTCTCGACCCGCACCAGAACCATTTCCAGGGTCTGAAACATGTCGGCACTCCACCCGGAGCGCTCATGGCCCAGGGTGAAAGGGATCTTCAGGGGGATCGCCTCGACCGATGTAATGCGCATGGGCAACGACTCCTCTGGCACATTTGGTCCATGGCGCCTATCTTAGGCCGGTTCCGCCGGCCTCGCCAGCATCCCGCGCGTGGGCCGCGCAATCCCGGAAGCCGTTCCTGGAAAGGAGGCCGACATGGCGCCGTTGGATATCGTGCAGATTCCGGTTTTGTCCGATAATTACGTCTACCTCGCCCATGACACCGCCAGCGGCGCCACCCTGGTGGTCGATCCGGCGGTGGCCGCGCCGGTGGTCGCCGCCGCCGAGGCGCGCGGCTGGCGCCTGACTCATATTTTGAACACCCATCACCATGGCGACCATACCGGCGCCAATTTGGAATTGAAGGCGGCCCATGGCCTGACCATCGTCGGGGCCGGCCATGACGCCGCGCGCATTCCCGGCATCGATGTGCGGGTCGGTGACGGCGACAGCTACGATTTCGCCGGCCACCGCGCCCAGGTGATGGCGGTGCCGGGCCACACCACCGGCCATATCGCCTATTACTTCGCCGACAGTGACGCGCTGTTCTGCGGCGACACCTTGTTCGCGCTCGGTTGCGGGCGGGTATTCGAAGGCACCATGGATCAAATGTGGCGCTCGCTTAGCGCCTTGCGCGCCCTGCCCGACGATACCCGTGTCTATTGCGCCCATGAATACACCCAGGCCAATGCCCGCTTCGCCCTCAGCGTCGACGGCGACAACCCGGCGTTGGTCCAGCGCGCCGCCGAAATCGACAGCTTGCGCGCCGCCGGCCGGCCGACGGTGCCCTCGGCCCTGGGCGAGGAAAAGCGCACCAACCCCTTTTTGCGGGCCGACGATCCGGCCTTGGCGGCGGCGGTCGGGTTGGCCGCCGCCGATCCGGTGGCGGTTTTCGCCGAAGTACGTGGCTTGAAAGATCGTTTCTGACCGGCCGTGTGAGAGGAAAAAAAGATGAAACTGTATTTCTCGCCGGCCTCGCCCTATGTGCGCAAGGTCACCGTGGTGGCCCATGAAACCGGCCAATTCGCCGGCCTCGAACTGGTCACCGAGCGTAGCTCGCCGGTCAACCCCAATCCGGAGGTGGCCGTCGCCAACCCGCTGGTCAAAGTGCCGACCCTGGTGCCCGACGCCGGCCCGGCCCTGTTCGACAGCCCGGTGATTTGCGAATATTTGGACAGCCTCCACGATGGCGCCAAACTGTTTCCGGCGGCCGGGTCGGCGCGCTGGCTGGCCCTGCGCAATCAGGCCCTGGCCGACGGCATTCTCGACGCCGCGATCCTCTATCGTTACGAGATCACCTTGCGGCCGGAAGCGCTACGCTGGTCGGATTGGCTGGACGGGCAGATGGCCAAGGTCAACGCCGCCATCGCGCTCGCCGCCCGCGATTTAGACGCCTACCGGGCGGCCGTCGACATCGGCAGCTTGTCGATCGCCGTCGCGCTGTCCTATCTGGATTATCGCTTTCCCGACTTGGACTGGCAGGCGACCCATCCGGACTTGGCCGCCTGGCACGCGGCGTTCGCCCGGCGCCCGTCGATGAAGGCCACCGAGCCGTCTGGTTAGGCCGCTCGGCGCCACAAATCGCGGGCGGCCACCAGGCCACCGCCGACAATCAACGCGCAGGCGGCGGCCAGTGGCCAACTGACTGCGGTCCAGCCGGTTGCCACCAGCAGCACCGTCGAAAGCAGCGGCGCGCCGTAGGCGAGCGCGCCGAGCACTTGGATATCGCCGTGTTTGACGCCGACGTCCCAAGTGAAAAAAGCGCCGCCGACGGGCCCCAAACCGAGGCCCAGAACGGCCAGCCATTGCCAGCTGTCGCGGGGCCATTGGGTGGTTTCGAAGATCAAATGGGCCGGCACCGCCAACATCGCCGCGGCCAGGCAAAAGCCGCCCACCGCCCCGGTTGGGATGTTGCCGACGCGCCGTGACAGTACCGAATAGCTCGACCAAATAAGCGCGCAGGCAACCGCCGCCGCGTAGCCGGCGCCGTAACGCGCCTCGAAACTGAGGCCGCCGCGGCCGATCAACAGCACCGCGCCGGCGAAGCCTAAGCCGGCGCCAAGCAAGTGATGGGCGCGCAAGCGTTCGCCCGGTAACAGCGCCGAAAAGACCACAATCAACAGCGGCCAGAGATAGGCGATCAAGCTCGCCTCGACCACTGGCGCGTGGCGCAGGGCGGTGAAATAGGCGGCATGATAACCGAACAGACCACCCACGCCGAGCAGCCAGACCCCCGCCGGCAGGCGCATTTGGCGCAGCGGATTTTCGCCGCGCGCCAACCACACCAGGGCGGCCACCGCGCTGGCCACGGCGAAGCACATGGCCAACAGTTGAAAGGGCGGCACGCCGCCGGTCATCGCCGTCAACAGGGCCAGACCGGCCCACATGGCGATGGCGCTGACGCCGATCAGGGTGGCTCGACCGCGCCGGTTCACGAGCGCGTCATAAGGCGGGATAGACCGCTTGGAAGATCACCCCGGACAGGATCGTACCGCCAAGGCCACGCACCAGATAGCGGGCCGGTGAGCCAATCGCCACGAAGCTGGCGGCGGCACGATCATCGGTCAGGGACAACATATCCACGGAACGGATTATATAGAGGTTTTATGTCAAGGGGCGTATTTTTGACCCCTTCAGGTATCGCGTACAAACGGGTTGCTGCGCCGTTCATCGCCGAAGGTCGACATCGGCCCGTGGCCTGACACGAAACCGACATCGTCGCCGAGCGGCCAAAGCTTAGTCTTGATCGAGGCCATCAAGGTGTCGAAATCACCGCGCGGGAAATCGGTCCGACCGACCGAGCCCTGGAATAACACGTCGCCAACAAAGGCGAGGCGCGACGGTTCATGGAAAAAAATCACATGACCGGGGGTGTGGCCGGGGCAGTGGCGCACGTCGAGGGTGAGTTCGCCGACGGTGACCTGGTCGCCGTCCTCAAGCCAGCGGGTTGGTGTGAACGGGCGGGCCTCGGGGACAATCTGGCGGTAATGGTCCTCGACCAATTGGTCGATCCAAAATTGGTCCTCGCGCTGCGGCCCTTCGATCGGCACGCCATGGCGCTCTTGAAAGGCGTCGGTGGCGCCGGCGTGATCGATATGGCCGTGGGTGATGAGAATTTTCTCCAGCCTCAGGTCATAGGCCGTCAGTTGTTCGTCAATCCGGTCCAGCTCACCGCCGGGATCGATCGCCGCCGCCTGTTTGGTCGCCTCGCACCAGATCAGCGAACAATTCTGCTGATAAGGGGTGACCGGAATAATGACCGCTTTCAACATCGCGCCTTCCTCGCCGCCGCGCCGGGGGTGGCGCCGTGGGATGACATTTGCCCGATCACTCCCTATCTGTCGAGAGGCGCTATCGTGGAGCACGCGAACATGGCAGAGAAACATGAGTTGAATTGGAATGACGAGACATCGTCACCGCCGCGTCTGACCGGCCGGCGGATGGGCCGGTGGAGCGCTTTTTGCGTGGCCGGGGTGATCCTCGCCATCGCCGCCTATTATCTTCTCGGCATGCTTTTCATTCATCGGGTTTCCGACGACGTCGATTTCGCCGCGCCGCCGGCGCCCGGGGAAAGCCACGCCGTCGCGCTGGCCGCTGGCCTGATCCACCGCGAAGTCGACGTCAATCGCTGGACCGCCAACGACCCGTGGGTGATTCCCAGCAGCTTGCTCGACAACATGCCCCATTTTCAGCAAGGCGTGATTTACGCTCTATCGCGTTTCGCCATCGAGATGTCCGACCAAATCGGCCGCACCCGCGGCTCCAGCGAGGTCGACAAGAATTTGGACAAGGCCGCCGGCTTGCTGAAATATCCGGGCGATATCTGGGTCTTCGACCTATCAACCTCCCTGATGCCAACGGCCACCTCGGAAAAGCAATATCGGGCCGCGCGCAGGGAATTGTTGGCCTATAACCAGCGCCTCGCCGCCGGCGCCGCGGTGTTCGACCGCCGGGCCGACAATTTGCTGGCGACCGTCGACCGTTTCGCCGCCGATCTGGGCTCGGCTTCGGCGACCATCGACCAACATCTGAGCGAAAGCGGCGGCCCGCTGGTCGACTTCGTGGTCGACGATATTTTTTATCGCACCAAAGGCCGGCTCTACGCTTATTTCCTGCTGCTGAAAGCCCTTGGGGAGGATTTCGCGCCGGTTTTGAAGGAACGTCAGGTGGCCACGGTTTATGGCCAGATGCTGACCTCGTTGGCGGCGGCGGCGCGTCTCGACCCGTTGATCGTCGTCGGCGGCACGCCGGATGGTCTGTACTTCCCCAACCATCTGGCGGTGCAGGGCTTTTATCTGTTGCGGGCGCGCACCCAATTGCGTGAGATCGCCAATATCCTGCAGAAATAGGCGCCTAGGGCGTCACCGGGCTGATGAGGTCCAATTCTTGGCGGAGTTGCGCCAGTTGGCTGATGTTTTGGCGTAAGGTCATTAACCGCGTGTTATAGACGCTTGGTTCGGTGACGCCGCGCAGGGCCGTCCGCTCGGCCTTGATCGAGGCCTCGAGCTCTTTAATGCGCACCATCAGATGGGCCCGCCATTCCGCCGCTGTCACGGCGTTTGGCCGGTTTTCGGCGGGCGCCGGTGGGACCTTGGCGGGGCCCGCTTGCGGCGGCGTTGGGGCGACGGCCGGCGGCACCGTGTCGGTCGGTGCGGTCGACGGCGGCGCCCCTTGGTCGCGCCACAGGATCGCGGCAACGGTCAGGCCGGCGGCGACGAGGGCGAGGATCGCTATGGCGCGCCCGCTCAACACACCGCCGCCGCCGCTTTAAAGAATGCCCTCGGCCCGCAGCCCATCGATCTGCGCCTCGCTGAGGCCCAAGCGCTCGCGCAGCACCTCGTCGGTGTGCTGGCCCAGCATGGGGGGTGGCCGGCGGTAATCGACATTGGTTTGCGAAAACCGCATGGGGCTGGCGATCAGGTTGACCTTGCCGCCGCCGACCGCCGGATGGTCCATTTCCAGCTTCATGCCCCGCGCTTGCACATGCGGGTCGTCGAAAACTTGCTGGATATTGTTGATGGGCCCGCAGCTAATCCCCAGTTCGCGCATGCCGTCGAGCCAGAATTGCGACGGCTTGGCGGCGATGATCTGGCTGAATTCCGGTAAAAATTCGGCGCGATTTTGGACCCGTTTCTGATTGCTGTCGAAGCGCGGGTCCGCGGCCAGATGGGTGCAGCCGGCGAAATCGCAGAATTTTTGGAATTGGCTGTCATTACCAACCGCCAAAATAATGTCGCCGTCGGCGGTTTTGAACGCTTGGTAGGGAACGATGTTTGGATGGGCGTTACCGAGCCGCGCCGGCACTTCGCCGGTGGCCAGGTAATTGATCCCCTGGATCGTCGAAAAAGCCGTCATGACATCCAACATGCCGATATCGATATGTTGGCCGAGACCGGTTTTTTCCTTGTGCAGCAGGGCGGCGTTGATGGCCACCGCGGCATACATGCCGGCCATCAAATCGGCGACCGGCAGGCCGGCTTTTTGCGGCCCGCCATCGGGCTCGCCGGTGAGGCTCATGAAACCGCTCATGGCTTGGATCAAAACATCGTAACCGGGGCGCGGCGCGTAGGGGCCGGTGTGCCCGAAGCCGGTGATCGAACAATAGATCAAGCCAGGAAACTCGTCTTTCAAACTGGCGTAGTCGAGGCCGTATTTGGCCAAGCCGCCGGTTTTAAAGTTCTCCACCAGCACATCGCTTTCGGCGATCATTTGGCGGGCCAGGTCCTGGCCGCCTTTGCCGGTGAGGTCGAGGGTNATCGACCGTTTGTTCCGATTGGCGCAGCAGAAATACGAACTCTCCGAGGTGTCGCGGCCGGCGTCGTCGCGAATGAACGGCGGCGCGAAGCCACGGGTGTCGTCGCCGGCGCCGGGCCGTTCGATTTTGATCACATCGGCGCCTAAATCTCCCAGCATCTGGGTGCAGGACGGCCCCGCTAGAACCCGGGTTAGGTCGAAAACGCGGATCCCGTTCAATGGACCGGCCATGGTTGCCTCCTTCACCGTCAAAACACGCGCGCGCCATTCCGCGCCGAGNTTGTGTATCATGGCGCCGCCGCGCCGCGCATNAGGAATTCGCGAGNAAAGCCCGTGTTTCGTCGACCGCCTCGGCCAGGCCGCAGCGGCTGACCGTCACCCCGTCGGGAAAGGCACCCAGCAGCCGCGACGGCATCATTGGGTCAAGCAGTACGAAAACCCCGCGGTCCTCGGCCCGTCGCACTAAACGGCCAAACGCTTGTTTCAAGCGCAGGCGGGTCAACATATCNGTATANGCGCCTTTGCCGAATTGNTCGCGCCGCGCGCGATAGAGGATCGACGGCCGCGGCCAGGGCACCCGATCAAAGACGATCAAGCGCAGCGCCCGCCCGGGNACGTCGACGCCATCGCGCACGGCGTCGGTGCCCAACAGGCAAAGATCCTCTTCGGATCGGAAGATATCGATCAGCGTGGAGATATCCATGCCGTCGACATGCTGCGCCATNAGGCCGATGTCATGGTCGTCGAGCGGCGCCACGATGCGGCCATGGACCGCGCGCAAGCGTTGGATGGCGGTGAACAGGCCCAGCCCACCGCCGCCGGCGGCGAGGAATAATTCGCGATAGGCGGCGGCGACCTGGTCCATATCGTCCTTGCGCACATCGTTGACGATGAACACCCGGGTGTGGGCCGGGTAGTCGAAGGGNGAGGGCACTTGCGCGCGGATCGCCGGCCGGGCCAGGGCGTCGGCGCCGGTGCGCCGTTCGGCGGCCCGCCAATCGGCCTCCAGATCGCCCGACCCGTCGCTCAGCGTCGCCGAGGTGACGACCAGGCCATGGGCCGGTTTGACGACCACTTCGGCGAAGGGCGTCATCGGGTCCAGCCAGTGGCGATGCAAGCCGACGTCGACGTCATGCCCGTCGATGCGCTCCACCTCCATCCAGTCGACAAACCCCGGATCGGCCCCGGCGGTGANGCTGGCGACCATGTCGCGCCAGGCTTTGACCATATACTCGCCGCGTCGCTCNAGNCCGCGGATCGCCGCNTCGATGCGCAGACGGGTTTGACTGTCCAGGNTATCGCTGTCCTGGTCCAGGCGCTTGGCCAAGCGGCCGGTCAAGGTGGCCATCGGCGCGATCAACCGGTNGAGGGCGGCGATCAGCGNGCGCGCCGCCGGCACCAAAGCGTCNATCGGCGGGCGTGCCTCGGTCTCGAGGGTATAGGGGCTGTCGGCGTTGGCCACACGGGCGTAGACCTGCTGGCGGACATGCAGCAGAAAGCCCTCGATCGGGCCNCGTGGCGCCCCGTCGATCAGGCGGTTTTGCCAGCCTTCGGCCGGCAACGCGCGGGCCGCGCCCAAAATCTCCTCAACCGCCGCCAGGGCCGTCTCGTCATCGGCGATAAGATCTTCCAGCCGCCGTTTCAAGCCGCGCGCGCGGCCGCCGCGGCGATGCTCGGTGCCGATTAACCAACGCCGCAGATCGGTGGTCTCGCGGGCCGATAATTGGGCCGCGAAGGCGCCGTCGGCGGCGTCGAAAATGTGATGGCCCTCGTCGAACACCAGGCGCGTCGGCTGGCGACCGTCATCGCCGCCAATGGCCGCCTGGATCATCACCAGCGCGTGGTTGGCGATTACCAAATCGGCGCGCCGCGCCTTGCGCACCGATTTCTCGATGAAGCATTTGCCGTAATGGGGACAGGCCGAATAGACGCATTCGCCGCGCCGGTCGGCCAGGCCCAAGGTGCCGGCGCGGCCCANCAAATCGCCGAGCCAGGCGGGAAAGTCGCCGCCCACCAAATCGCCNTCTCGGGTGGCCAGCGCCCAGCGCGCCATTAAGCCGAGGGCGACGCCGTGGCGTGGCAAGGTNGGCAGGACCCGNCTGGCGTCCTCAAGGTTNAGCAGGCAGAGATAGTTTTCTCGCCCCTTGCGNACCACCACCCGCTGGTTTTTCTCGGTGCGGTCCGGATACAGGCGGTCCAATTCGCCATCGACCTGGTGCTGCAGGTTACGGGTGTAGGTCGAAATCCACACCGTGCCCTGGTTGCGCTCGGCCCACAGCGAGGCGGGCGCGACATAGCCCAGGGTCTTGCCAACGCCGGTGCCGGCCTCGGCCAGAACCATCGCCGGCTCGTCGACCTGGTCGCGCGGTTGGAAGGCTTGGCTGACCGCCGAGGCGAAATCGGCCTGGCTCGGGCGTCGCTCGGCGTCTGGGCCGAGCATCTCGGCCAACCGGGCGCGGGCGTGTTCGGGGTCGATTGGCACATTGCCCGGCGGCGGCGGCGGTGCGTGGTCGGACCATTCGGCCAGGTCTTGCCACACCGCCAGTNCGGCCGGGCGCACCGGTCCTGGCGGCGCGATCGCATCGTCACCGAGGGCGTGCAACACCAGCGGCGCCCAGCGCCACCCGCAATCCTTCATGACCGCCGCGATGGGCCGCGCGCTGCGCGTCAACGGGTCGGGCGCGCCGCCCCGCCGGTCGCGCAGGTCGGCCAACAAACGGCGTACCGCCGCGGTTAAGACCCAGGCCTCGTCCTCTGGGTTGGCCGGTGCCGGCAGGTCGAGGGCGGCGGCCACGCCGCGCGGCGTTGGCAGAATGAAGCGGGCCGGATGGACAAAGGCGAAAAGCTCCAAAATATCGAAGGTCGCGAGGTCCCTCAGGCCCAACCGCCGGCCAAGCGCGCGGGCGTGGCAGACCAAGGTTGGCGCGGCCTCTAGAACGGCCGCGGCGGTGGCGTGGTCAAGCCGTTCGAAATCGCCGTCGGCGGTCAAGCGGACGGCGTCGCGCGGCCCAATCACCATGGCGGCGAGGGTGCCCGCCTCCGGCGGCGAGACGGTCGGGGCGGGGGACGAAAAAGCGTCGAGTTCGGTCATCCCCTGGATGTAGCAGCCGGTGGCCCGCTTGTCAGCGGCGCGGGTGACAGAACCCCCGATCCGGGTTAATTTCCCGCCTCTTTTTCACGTCCCAGCTTCGAAAGACCCGCCATGATCGACCCCGCCCTTCGCGAACTCGCCGAAAACGCCCGCGCCTGGCCGTTTGAAGAGGCGCGCAAAGTGGTCAAACGTTTGGCCGGCAAAACCCCGGACAAAGGTTATGTCCTGTTCGAGACCGGATACGGTCCCTCCGGTCTGCCCCATATCGGCACCTTCGGCGAGGTCGCGCGCACCACCTGGGTCCGCCGCGCCTTTGAAATGCTGTCCGACGTGCCAACACGCTTGTTCGCTTTTTCCGATGACATGGACGGCATGCGCCGGGTGCCCAGCAACGTGCCCAATCAGGACATGTTGCAGGCCCATCTCGGCAAACCGCTGACGGCGGTGCCCGACCCGTTCGGTACCCACGAAAGTTTCGGCCATCACAACAACGCGCGACTGCGTCAGTTCCTGGACGATTTCGGTTTCGACTACGACTTCGTCAGCTCGACCGAATGTTACAACGAGGGCCGGTTCGATGGCGCTCTGCGGGAGATCCTGGCCCGCTATGACGCTATTTTAGGCGCCGTGCTGCCGACGCTGGGCGAGGAGCGGCGGCAGACCTATTCGCCTTTCCTGCCAATTTGCCCGCGCACCGGGGTGGTTTTGCAGGTCCCGATTTTGGCCCAGGACGTCGCCGCCGGCACGATTGTCTACGCCGACCCCGACAGCGGCGCCAAGGTCGAAGTGCCGGTGACCGGCGGTCATTGCAAACTGCAATGGAAATGCGACTGGGCGATGCGTTGGTACGCCCTCGACGTCGACTATGAAATGTCCGGCAAGGACTTAATCGATTCGGTGACCTTGTCGAGCAAGATCGAACGCATTCTCGGCGCCCGCCCGCCGGAGGGGTTCAATTACGAACTGTTCCTCGACGAGGAAGGCGAGCGGATTTCCAAATCCAAAGGCAACGGCCTGGCGGTGGAGGAATGGCTGACCTATGGCGCGCCGGAAAGCTTGGCCCTGTTCATGTATCAGAACCCGCGGCGGGCCAAACGCCTGTATTTCGATGTGATCCCCAAAAGCACCGACGATTATCTCGCCTTTCTCGGCAAATTCGCCGAGGAAGCGCCGGATAAGCAGCTCGAAAATCCGATTTGGCATCTCCACCACGGGGCGCCGCCACGCGAGGCGCAAACCCTCAATTTCTCCATTCTGCTGAATCTGGCCAGCGTCTGCCACGCCGAGGATAAATCGGTCATCTGGGGTTACATCAAGGCCTACGCCCCCGAAGCGTCAGCCGAGAGCCATCCGGTGCTGGATGGATTGGTCGGTTACGCGGTGACCTATTACAAGGATTTTGTGCGTCCCAACAAAACCTACCGACCGGCCGAGCCGGCCGAACGCGCGGCCCTCCAGGACCTGCGTGACAAGCTCGCCGCGCTGCCCGCCGACAGCGACCCGGCCGACCTGCAAACGGCGGTTTTTGATGTCGGCAAAGCTCATAATTTCGAAAATCTGCGGGATTGGTTCCGTGCCCTTTATGAAATTCTTTTGGGCCAATCGCAGGGGCCGCGCATGGGCTCGTTCATCGCCCTTTATGGCGTCGCCGAAACCGTCGCCCTGATCGACCGCGCCCTCAATGGCGAGGATTTGGCGGCCTGACCGTTTAGTCGAGATTAAAGCCCTGAGCCCTGAGAAAGCGGGCCAATTGGTCGCGTTCGCGGACCGAGACTTGGCGCGCCTTGTCCTCCGACCAGCCATAGAATTTGGCCGGGCCATAGGTTTTATTCAGACGCTGTTTTTCCGCCGGGATTTGATAGCGGGCGTCGCGCCGGCGGTCGTAGCCGTCGATTTCGGCGGCCAAATCGCCGTCGTCATAGCGGTCCTCGTGGACGAACACCGATAACGGCAGGCGCGTGCTGACATGACCGGGAGTGGACGGCCAGCCGAGTGTCATGCCGGCGACCGGAAAGACATGGGCCGGCAATTCCAAAAGCGCGGCGATCTCCTCGATGCGGTTGCGTACCACGCTGATCGGACAGCAACCAAGGCCCAGCGCCTGGGCCGCTTGGATGAAAAAGCCCATCACCAAACCGGTGTCGACGGCACCGTTGAGAACGGCGTCCAGATGGTCGTTGTCGAAAGGTTTGCCGCGCATCTCGCAGACCCGCCGGATGCGGCGGCTGTCGGCGCAGAAAATCATCATCACCGGGCAGGTCGCGACCCAATCCAGGGACGGGACCAAGTCGGCCAGCGCCGCGCGTTTAGTGGGGTCGCGCACAATCACCACCGCCGATTGCTGCAAATCCGATTTGGCCGGCGCCGAAAAGGCCGCCGATAACAGAATCTCAAGGGTTTCATCGTCGACCGGTCGGTCGCTGTAACGGCGGTGGCTGCGATGATTGAGGGCGGTGGCGACGGCGCCCTCGGCCGGATGGCCGCGGCCGGCTTCGCTAGCCAGGCCAAAGCGGGTTTCGATCAAATCGGCGATATCGACCATCGCGGCCTCCTTCTCGGTGCGGACGGGCGGGGCCCGGTTTAAATTTGACGGCCGCGATGGTAGCGTGTTTCGGCGGCGTGGTCGAAGGCTGACGGCCCGGCCGCGATGCCGCTCAGCAGGCCCGCTTAGCGGCGCTGGGCAGATGGGTTGGGCAGATCGGTTGGGCAGGAGAGCACACCACATGAACCGTCACGACGCGGCCGGGGCGAGCCCGCAAAACGCGCCAAGCGATGAATACCGCCTGCTCGACCATCTCCAGAGGCTGGGACGGGGCCGCGGCGACTATCACGCCGTGCATGTGCATTTGGCGCGGCTGCGCGCCCAGCATCGCCAAGACCATCACCTGCGCGTCGCCGAAGCGACCTTCGCCAGCCAGGTGGCGAGCCTTGACGGGCGTTTGTTCGCGCTGACCAACGGCGACCTGTTTCTGGTTCATCGTCAAGGCCCGCCGGTCGCCATCGACGCCGCCGTGGCGGCGGTCGCCCGCTTGTTCAGCGCCGATCCGCTCACCGCCGGCGAGGGCCGCGCGGTGGTGGGTCGCTTCCATACCCTGTATGACCTGGCGGATGATTTCGAAGAGGTGTTGGGGGCCGTCAAACGTTTGCACCGTGATCGCGGCCGCCATCGCCGGGTTGGCGACGGCGGCGGCCGACCGCCGCTGACCCCGGCACGCTTGGGTCAATTGCAGGAGGTGTTGAACCGCGCCGATGTCTCGACCCTGGTGCGCAGCCAGGCGATTTGCACCGTCACGCCAGGCAATTTATCGGCTCAACCGATCTTGCATGAACTCTATATGTCGATCGCGGAGCTGCAGAAATCGGTGCTGCCGGACTATGACTTGGCGGCAAATCCGTGGTTGTTCCAGTACCTAACGCAGACTTTGGACCAACGGATGCTGACGCAATTGATGCGTAACAACGACGGTACGCTGAGCCGGTCGCTGGCGCTCAACCTCAACATCGACACGGTGTTGTCGCGCGACTTTTTGGATTTCGACGCCGCTTTGCCGTCGGCGCGACGGCGCACCTTGGTGGTCGAGTTTCAAACCATCGACGTGTTTGGCGATTTAGGCGCCTTCCTGTTCGCGCGCGATTTTCTGCAGGCCAATGGGCATCGCGTCTGCTTGGACGGGCTCGACCATCACGGTTTGCCGATGATTGACCGGGCCGGCTTAGGTCTCGATTTGCTCAAGTTTCTGTGGACCCCGACGATGGCCGAGAGCGGCCGCGCGGCGGCGCTACGGGCGGCGGTCGAGGCCGCTGGCCGGGCGCGTGTTATTTTATGCCGCTGCGATGGGCCGGAGGCGATCGCCTTTGGCCACGACCTTGGCGTCACGATGTTCCAAGGCCGTGCCGTCGACGGGTTATTGTCGGCCCAGTCCGGTGCTTAGCCGGGCGGCGCGTATTTATTCAAAATGCGCTGCAAAGTGCGTCTATGCATCTTCAGGCGGCGGGCGGTCTCCGACACGTTGCGGCCGCATTGCTCATAAACCCGCTGAATATGTTCCCACCGCACCCGATCGGCCGGCATTGGATTTTCCGGCGGCGGCGGCAAGCCACCATCGGCGGCGTTCAGCAGGGCGGCGGCGATGGTGTCGGCGTCGGCCGGCTTGGGCAGGTAATCGACCGCGCCGGCTTTGACGGCGGCGACGGCGGTGGCGATATTGCCGTAACTGGTCAGCAGAATGATACGCGCGTCCTCGCGGGCGTCACGCAGGGCGGCGACCACGTCGAGCCCGCTGCCGTCGGCCAGGCGCATGTCCAACACGGCGTAGGCTGGCGGCGTTTGCTGGGCGAGGGATATGCCTTCGGACACGGTTTCGGCGGTGATCACCTCGAAGCCACGGCTTTCCATGGCGCGCGCCAAACGGTTCCGCAACGGTGCGTCATCATCGAGTATGAGCAGGCTCTTCGGCCCGTCAGGCAGGTCTTGCATTCGGTCCTTCCCAGTCTCGGTGTTCGCAAGAGATAGAGCTATAGCCATTAAATAGGTACCTCGTCGACAGTTCCAAACAATCCGCCCCCACCGGCGCGCAGGCCGGCCGCGGTCCAGGTCACGGCGACACGCCCGCCGCCTTCGTCGCGGTTGCTAAAATCGGTGGTGGCGCCGGTCCGCGACAGCAAGGTTTGAGCGATGAATATACCCAAACCCATATGCCCGGCGCGACCCCGGCGAGTCGATACGAACGGCTCGCCGATGCGGTCCAAAACGGTGGCGGTGAAGCCGGGCCCGTCGTCTTCAATAATCACCGCCCGCCGATCCTTGTCCCAATAGACCGTGATTTCCACCGTCGCGCGGGCGAATTGCAGGGCGTTTTGCACCAGGGTGCCAAGCCCATGCAAAAGTTCGGGGGTCTGGTAGACCACCGGTTCATCCTCAATCACCACCGGCGCCGCTTCGCCGCCATCGAGGGGGATGCCGATGCGCGGTCCTTCCGGCCCATGCGGTTCGATGATCAAATCGACGCCGCGCCGATGGTAGGGAGCGGCGGCGTTTTCGATCACCGCGCTCAGCGGCATCGGTAAGTCGCTGGCGTCGCGCTCGTTGCCGTCGGGACGTTGCGACAGGCGGTTGAGGATTTGCCGGCAACGCTCAATTTCGCTGCGCAACAGGTCGGCGTCCTCGACCATCGGGCTATCGGCCGGCAAATCGCGCGAGATGTCTTGGGCAATCACCGCGATGGTGCCCAGCGGGCTGCTGAGCTCATGGGCGGCCGAGGCGGCCAGCGCCCCCAGCGCCGAGAGGCGTTGTTCGCGGGCCAGCGCCAACTGCGAGGCTTGAAAGGCGCGCGACAGGCGGCGCGCGTCCTCGGCGACCAACCACACATAAGCGGCGATAAAGGCGGTTGCGACGGTGGTCGCGGTCCACAGACCCAAGCGATAAACCGGCGGTAGACTATAGCCGGCCTCGGTCCATGGCAGCGGCAGGTGCCAAAGCGCCAATAACGTCGAACAAAGCGCCGCGAACACGCTGAGCGACACCGTTGAAAGGGTCGACAGAATCGTCGCCGATACCATCACCGGTGCCAAAATCAGCACCGAAAAGGGATTTTCCAACCCGCCTGTGAGATAAAGCAGGGCGGATAACTGGACAATGTCGAAGGCCAAATACAAGGTCGCCGACTGCTCGCGAATGCGGCGCATGCGATCATGACGAGCGTAGATCATCAAATTGACCGCCGCGGCGATACCGACCACCACCAAACAGGGGAGCAACGGCAAATGGTGGCCAAGCGCGAAATAGGTCACCAACAGGGCGGCGACCTGGCCGCCGATGGCGACCCAGTGAATGGTCACGAGGGTACGCAAACGGATCGCCCGCCAACTCCCGTCATGTGGGGCGATAATGCGCGTGGTCGTGAAATCGTTGCTTGTCAAACGCCATCCCCTTGGCCATCGCCGCCGCGGCGGCCGGTGCCATCGCGTACTCCCTCACAGTTGAAGTGGGTGAAATGTTGTTTTAGGCAAGGGCCAGGCGAATTTCGGCCAAGCTTGGG
>NZLB01000050.1 GCA_002694075.1 Nisaea sp. | reverse complement strand
CAATGAACGCCTCGCCCGCGCTGCGGGCCGCCGCGATGATGGTCGGAGCAATGATCTTTTTCGGCATGATGAGCACCTTCATCCGCCTCGCCAGCGCCCAGTTGCACGCCTTCGAGATCGTCTTTTTTCGCAATTTCCTGGCGGTTTTGATCATGCTGCCCTGGGTCATGCGCCATGGTCTGGGCAGCATGCGGACCAACCGTTTCGGTCTGCTCAGCCTGCGCGCGGTGTTGAATGTCAGCGCCATGCTCGCCGGCTTCACCGCCCTCACGCTTATCCCGTTGGCCGAAGCGACGGCGCTCAGCTTCACCGCGCCGCTGTTCGCCACGGTTGGCGCCGCCCTGATCCTGGGCGAGACCGTGCGCGCCCGGCGCATCGCGGCGGTGCTGATCGGCTTCGCCGGCACCATGATTGTGCTGCGGCCCGGGGTCGAGGCGATCACCCCCGGCGCGCTACTCGCCATTCTAAACGCTTTCCTATTGGCCATGACCCTGTTGGTGGTGAAGGTCCTGACCCGCACCGAACGGCCGGAAAGCGTGGTCATCTACATGGTTCTGCTACAAACGCCGATGGCCTTGGTACCGGCTCTGTTCGTCTGGCAGTGGCCGGAGCCACTCACCTGGCTTTGGCTTTTCGCCCTCGCCAGCGCCGGTACCGCCGGGCATATTTTGTTCACCCGCGCGATGGCCATCGCCGAGGTAACGCAGGTGCAGCCATTTGAATTCATCCGCTTACCCTTGATCGCGGTGATCGCCTATCTGCTGTTCGACGAGGTGCCGACGGTCTGGACCTGGCTGGGTGGGGCGGTGATTTTCGCCGCCACCGCCTATATCACCCACCGTGAGGCGGTCGCCGCCCGGCGCCCGGTGACGCGTCAAACATCGCCATGACCGCCCCCTGCTTTCGCCGCCCGAGCGAAGATGATATGCCGGATGGCACTTGCGTTTTCAGGCCCTGTTCGAGGCGCGCCCATGATGCACCCGTCACCTTCAACCCCGCCGCCGCCCGGCTCGCCCGAACGCTTTCATTTACGCCGCGACAGTTTCGCCGCCTTCGCGTGGCTAACCGGCATTTTCCTGGTCATTCACGCCTTCGAATTGACCGCTTTCAACCTGTCCATCGATGACGAGATCTTCGCCTATTCCCGGCCCGACGCGCTGGTCGAGCTTGGCCGGTGGAGCCATGCCGTCATCCGCTACCTGTTGTGGGACCAGCCGGTTCTGCCGTTCGCACCCTATGTTTTGTTCGCCCTCGCCTTCGCTTATGCCCATCTGCGGCTGTTGCGCCTGTTCGAGGTGACGACGCTCGGCCCGTTCGAGTTGATCGCCTACGCCGCCTATGCCGCCTTTCCGGCCTGGCTGGCGCAGTTGGAATTTCAGGTCAATGTGCTGCCGGTGGCGGCCGGCCTGATCGCCGCGACCTGGGCGGCCGAAGCGGCGACCACACCGCGGCCCTGGCGCGCCCTGCCGGTGGCGGGGTTGTGCCTCGCCTTTGCGATTGGCGCCTATCAAAGCTTTATTTTCTTTTTTCTGGCGCTAGCTATCGGTTTGGCCCTGGCTGGGTCGCTGCGCGGCCGGCCGGCCCGCGCGTTGACCGCCGGACTGGTTCGTTTCGCCATCGCGGCGATCCTCGGCATGGTTTTTTGGTACCTGATCCTGCAAGCCTTCGAGGCGGGTTTTAACAAAACGCCCCATGGCTACGCCGCCGGCTTCCAGCGGTTCGATCTTTTACTCAAGGACCCTGGCGCGGTCCTCGCCGCGACCGGCCATCAATGGTTGGAGGTTTACGTTCTGGCGTGGCGCGATTTCGGTCACGCGGCGGCGGTGTTTGGCGCCGCCTTGGGGCTCGCCGCGATCCTCATATTGATGGGCGCCGCGGGTGGCGCGCGCCGACGATGGGCGGCGGCGGGCTTGCTGGTCGCGCTGTTTTTAATGCCGATGGCGCTTAACCTGGTGTCGGGCGGGCGATTGCCGTTACGGACCTATCTGGCGGTGCCACTGGTGGTGTGGATCGTGCTGTTTCTGGCGCACCGGGGCGGCGCCGGCGGCACACGGCGAACACTTTTGGTGGCCGCGGCGCTGGTCGCCTTGAACGGGCTGTTTGTGCAAGCCACCGTGCAGGCGCGCGCTTGGGTCATGCATCGCCACGACAGCAATTTGGCCCAGGCCATCAACATCCGCGCCGCCGCCGCCTTGGGCGCCGACCAACCGGCGCGCGTGGCGATCGATTTCCACGGCCGAATACGACCGAAGACGGTCTACCCGGCGGTGCCGACGACCACCGCCGGCGCCAGTTTTTTCGCCTGGGACGGCGGCAGTCCGGCACGCATGGTGCGGTTGATGAATCTGATCGGTTACACGCGGTTCGTGTCCTTGCCGCCGCAGCGGCGCCAGGAGCTGCACGGGCATTACGCCGGCATGCCGGTTTGGCCCCGGCCCGGGTCCGTTAAGGCAGTTGGCGGCGTGGTCTTGGTCAAACTGTCGAACTAGGCGGCGCTCACGGCCGCACGCCCGGCCCCGCCAAGGCGTCGAAAGCGGCGGCGGTTTCGTCGCCGCCCTGGTTGATGGGCATGGTTTTGGCCCGTTCGCGAATCTCCAAGCGATGGGCGTATTCCCGGTTTTGCAAAGCAAACGGATCGACCCCCAGGTCGCGGGCGGCATGCAGCGGCCAATCGCTGTGCCACAAAAGCTCACGCGCCAGGGCGGCGATGTCGGCCTTTTCCTCCTGCAGGATGGCTTCGGCCTGGGCGGCGTCGGTGATCAGGCCNACGGCNATGGTCGGGATGCCGACCTCTTGCTTGATGCGCGCGGCGAACGGCACCTGATAGCCCGGCACCCGNGGGAGTGGCGGCATATCACTGTCACCCGGAATGCCGCCGGAGGAGCAATCGATCATGTCGACGCCGCGGGCCTTGAGCTCATGGGACAGGGCCACCGAATCCTCCAGGTTCCAAATCCCACCGGCGCCGTCGACCGCCGATAGGCGATAAAACAGCGGCTTATCGTCGGGCCAGGCGCGGCGCACCGTCTCAACCACTTCCAGCGGGAAGCGCATGCGCCCCGCGCGATCGCCGCCATAGGCGTCGTTGCGCCGGTTGGTCACCGGCGACACGAATTGATGCAGAAGATAGCCGTGGGCACCGTGGATTTCGACGATCTCATAGCCGGCTTCAAGGGCCCGGCGGGTGGCCTCGTAAAAGGCGTCCAGGACGGCGCGCATGTCGCCGGCGTCCATCGCCTTGGGCGCCATGAAGCCAGGGCCATAGGGAATCGCGCTAGGCGCCAAACCGGGCCACGGCGGGCGCCCTTCGGCGGCGTCCTCGGGGCCCAGGGGCGCCCAATCCTTGACCGCGCCATTGCAGCCGGCTTTGCGCCCGCAATGGCCCAATTGCACCGCCGGCACGGTACCCAGGGACTTTTGAAAATCGGTGAGCTGGCGATACAGCGGAATGTGGCGGTCCTGCCAGATCCCTGCGCATTCGTAGGTCTTGCGACCGCGCGCTTCGACCGCCGTCTCCTCGCCGAACATGATGCCCGGCGCGCCCATCGCCAAGCGCCCGAGATGGGCCGCCTGCCAGCCGGTCGGCGCCCCGTCTATGGAATGGTACTGGCACATCGGCGAGACCATGATCCGGTTGGGAATGGTCACCGATTTAATTGTCAACGGCGTGAACAAAAGCGGCATATCGGCGGTCGCGGTCATGGCAAGTCCTGGCGGCAGCGAAACGTGACGCTAGCCTATCCGACCGGTCGCCCCGACGGCAAGGGAACAGGCGCCGCGCGTCAGCCGCCGATGACGCGCGGTTTAAGAACGATCTTGTCGCTATCAAACGGCGGTCACCAAATGGCGACCGGGTTGATGATCATCTCCACCGCCCCGCGCACCCGCGCCTGGCCGAGAACGAATAAAAACTCATGCACCCGTTCTTTGGCCAAGCGGCCGGTGTTCATGGTCTCCAGAATGTAGATGCCATTTTCCTTCAGGAAGGTGACATGACCTTAAAACACCTTGTCGCCCTTCTTCGGCGGCACCGCCTCGACACCCCAGGTATCGGCGCCGACCGCCACCGGGTTGAAGCCGGCGAGGTAGACCGCCGCCGCGTTGCTCAAGCCCGGTTCACCCGAAACCCAGGTGCGTGGCTCCTGGGCTAGTTTGGCGTCGGTCCAGCCGGTATGGAACAGAATGATGTCGCCTTGGCGGAATTCGACACCTTGGGCTTGCGCCGCCGCTTTGATATCGGCGGTGTCGATCACGTCGCCGGCATTCATGGTCGCGACCCCGAAATGCCGCGCCATGTCGATCAACACCCCCCGCGCGACCAGCGGCGGAATACCATGGGTCCCGAGCTTCTTCAGCCCGGTGATATGCATGAATTCCTTGGCCTGATTACAGTTGTAGTAGACGCCGCTTTCGCCCAGGTGACCAAGACCGTCGATCTGCGGGCCGGTGCCGAACCATAATTGCGCGAGATCGTCGAGATAGGTGATGTCCCATCCTAAATCGCGGGCCATGCTGCGGCCGTTATGTTGTCCGGGGGCGACGATCTGCATCGCCGTGGTGCGCGGCGGAAAGGCCGGCATACCCGGATAAACGGTGATGCCCAAGGGATGGGTTTCGCCTTTTTTGACCAATTTCACGGCCTGCATAACCGATTGCGGGGTGATGTAATTGGCGTTGCCGACTTGATCGTCCTTCCCCCATTTGGAGGGTTTGCAGTCGGCCGCCAACACCGGCGCCGACAAAACCATGGCGATGCCGACGGCGAGCGCCGTGCGCGGCATTGAAAATGTGAAGTGGATGTGTTCCTCCCGTTTTCGGCGCCAGGGCGGTTGGCCACCAACGCTTGAATGCACGCTATAGCGGTATCACTTTATTTTTTTTCATCATTGAATTTATTTGCGGCCCTGTAAAGTCAGCGCGCCGCCGCGCCGACCCGTCGTGATGCTTTCTTTACCGCCGCCGCCATGGTCTAACGTCTGGCCTGTCCGTCTTCGATCCAAGCGCCCATGCCTCTCCTGCTCGCCGTCACGGCGACCCTCTTGCAACAATCGATGTCGTATATGGCGGCCCTGGTGGTGCCCGTCGCGGCGCCGGCCTTGGCCGACGTTTTCGATGTCTCGGTGGCGTTGACCGGGGTGTACATGGCGATCCTGTACATCGGTTCGACCACCACCATGCTGTTCGCCGGCGGCTTCATTCGCCGCTATGGGGCGGTGCGCATGTCGCAAGTCTCACTGGCCGGCATGGCCAGCGGTCTGGCCCTCGGCCTGGTCGGCGAGGTTTGGGGGCTTGCTTTGGGCGCCTTGGTGATCGGCTTAAGCACCGCTTTTTCGACACCGGCGTCCTCGGACATCCTGAGCCGCTTCGCCCCGCCGCGCCACGCGCCGCTCATTTTTTCAATTAAACAAACCGGGGTCCCGCTGGGCGGCATTATCGCTGGCTTTTTGATCCCTTTCCTGGCCGAGGGGCACGGCTGGCAAGCCGTCTTCTACGTACCGGTGGCGATCTGCTTGACCATGGCGCTGCTGATGCAGCCGCTGCGCGGCTTGTACGACGGCAACCGCGACCCGAATTTTCAAATCCGCCTGGACGCCGGGCTCAAGACCCTGCGGGCGGTGGTCGCGCCGGGTCCATTCCGCAGTCTGACGCTGGCGACCTTCACCTTTTGCGGCTTACAGGGCGTGTTCGGCGGCTTTTTCGTGGCCTTTCTGGTCAAAGGTTTGGATTTCAGCCTGGTCGCCGCCGGCGCGATTTTCGCCTGGGCGCAAATCGCCGCCATTTTCGGCCGTATTTTTTGGGGGTGGCTGGCCGGTATGAAGCCTGGCGCACGGCCGGTGTTGGCGACGCTCGGCCTGGCGATGGGTATTTGCTCGATGATTCTAATCCTGGTCACGCCGGGATGGACCGCCTTCTGGGTGACCGTGATCGCGCTCGCCTATAGCGCCACGGCGATCAGCTGGCACGGCGTGATTTTAGCCGAGATTTCGAACCTCTCCCAACCCCGCGCGGTGGCCACCAACACCGGCGGCGTGCTGGCCTTCGCCACCGCCGGCCAAATCATCTATCCGGCGATTTTCGGCGCCTTGTTAAGCCTCACCGGCGGTTTCGGCGTGGGCTTTGTGCTGGCCGGGATGCCGGCGGCGTTGATCGGCGTGATGTTTTTGCGACGTCAGCGATAGTCGATCTTAGCGCGGTCGCAGGCGCCGTCGCGGCCAAGCTGGGCGATCAATTTGGTGCGCTGCTGGGAATCGGCGAAGATTTTCGAAAACTGCAACAGCTGATCGGTGGTGCGCAAAAACACCCGATGCTTATCGCAGACCTCCATCAGATCCTTGAGAAAAGCGCGCGCCTCCTCGCGGGTCAGGCGGTTTTTACGATGGTCGGCCGCCAGCGCCGCCAGTAAATCCTTGTCGATCATACCGGGCCTCTCCCAAGGACATCACACTTCCAAAACCATACCGTCGAACGCCGGCTCGGTCGCCGCCGGACAGCGCGCCCGCAACGCCGCGTAATCGAGGCCGGCGCTCATATGGCTCAACACCGCGCGCCGCGGGCGCGCGCGCTCGATCCAGGAAAAACATCGTTCGACATTGGCGTGGGCCTTGCTCGGGCCGTCGCGCAGGCAATCGACGACCCATAAATCGATGCCTTCATAGCGGGTCAGGTCGCGGTCGGTGAAATGGGCGACATCAATCGAGTACGCGAAACGATTCTCAAAAATAAAGCCCAAGCTTTCGCCGCTGCTGCCATGATCCTGGCGCACCGCCTCGATGGCGCCGTTAAACGCGGCCAGCGGGCCAGGCGCGATTTCATGGGCCGTCAGGGGCGGCTCGAAATGGGGCGGGCTCTCGGGCACGCGCTCAAACATATAGCGAAAGCGCTCGCGGAGGACCGTCAAGGTGGCGCGGTCGGTGTAAAGCGACAGCGGCGCGCCACGGCGCCAATGCAGCGGCCGCAGATCATCCAGGCCGTGGGTGTGATCGGCATGGCCATGGGTCAATAGGACGGCGTCGATATCGGGGCTGCCGGCGGCCAGCAACTGCTCCCGCAGGTCCGGCGACGTGTCGACCAAAATGGTTTTCCCGCCGGTTTCCACCAAGATCGACGCGCGCCGTCGTCGATTTTTTGGGTTGGCGGGGTCACAAGCGCCCCAGCCGCTGCTCAAGGTCGGCACCCCGACCGATGAGCCGCAGCCCAAAATCGTCACACGCATTATGTCGGCCTCGGTACCTTGGAAAACAAATGAAAGAAATTAGCGGTCGTCGCGGCCGCGCAGGCCTCCACCGAAACACCTTTGAGTTCGGCCAAAAAACGCAGGGTATCGGCCACATGGGCCGGCTCGCAGCGTTTGCCGCGATGCGGCACCGGCGCCAAATAAGGGGCGTCGGTTTCGACCAGCAAGCGCGTCAACGGCAGGTCGCGGACGGTCGCGCGGATATCCTCGGCGGATTTGAAGGTCAGGATCCCTGAGAGCGAAATATAAAATCCCATTTCTATCGCTTTTTCAGCCAGTTCTCTGCCAGTGCTAAAGCAATGTATGACGCCGCTAAACGGGCCCGCGTCGCGTCCTTCAGCGAGGATTTCAATGGTTTTGTCATCGGCCGACCGGGTGTGCACCACCAGCGGTAATCCGCTCCGCCGGGCGGCCGCGATATGCCGACGAAAGCTCAACGCCTGGCGCTCGCGCGGGCCATAGTCATAGTGGAAATCGAGCCCGGTTTCGCCGATGGCGACGATTTTGGGGTCATTCGCCAAGTCACAAAGCCGGTCGACGGTCGCGACCTCTTCCTCGCCGACATGATGGGGATGGACCCCGACCGAGGCATAGATATCGGGATAGGCGCGGGCCACCGCCAGCACCGGCGCGAGCGCGCCAAGCTTGACGCAAATGGTGACCATCCGCGCGACCCCGGCGGTACGCGCCCGCCGCACCACATCGTCGCGATCACTGTCGAACTTGTGGAAATCGAGATGGCAGTGACTGTCGACGATTATCGGCAGCGACATATTCCGGCTTACCCCTCAACGAAACGCGGGAAGATGCCCGCCGGCGCCGGCAGCGCGGTACCCGCCGCCAACGCGCCGGCCGCGCCGAGAGCGGTAAAATCACGCGCCACCGCGTCGACCCCTAATTGGTCCAGCATTTGGCCCATCGCGGTCGGCATCACCGGTTGGGTCAGGATGGCCAGATGGCGCAAGGTTTCCATCAAAGTATAGAGCACCGTCGCCATGCGCGCCGGATCGGTTTTACGCAAGGTCCACGGGGCTTGTTCATCGACATAGCGATTGGCCGCCCCGACCACTTCCCAGGTTTCCTCGAGCGCGCGATGAAAAGCCTGCGCGTCGTAATGATAACGCAGGCGCGCCAGCAAGCCCTCGGCGGCGGCCAGCATGGCGTGGTCCGGCTGGGTCAAATCGCCCGGGGCCGGCACCGCGCCGCCGGCGTGTTTGGCGACGAACGACAACACCCGCTGAGCCAAATTGCCTAAGTCGTTGGCGAGGTCGCCGTTCATGCGATGCACCATCGAGCGCACCGAAAAATCCCCGTCATTGCCGAACGGCACCTCGCGCAACAGGAAATAGCGGGTTTGCTCCAAACCATAGGTCTCGATCAATTGGTAGGGATCGATCACATTGCCGAGAGATTTGGAGATTTTCTCGCCCTCGTTGGTCCACCAGCCGTGCGCGAAGACACGTTTTGGCGGCGCCAGGCCGGCGGCCATCAAAAAGGCCGGCCAGTAAACCGCGTGGAACCGCAGAATATCCTTGCCGACCATGTGCAAATCGGCCGGCCACCAGGTTTGATAACTTTCGCTGTCGGTTTCGGGGAAACCGGCGGCGGTGATGTAATTGGTCAGCGCGTCGAGCCAGACGTACATGATGTGTTGGTCGTCATCGGGCACTTCGATGCCCCATTTGAAGCTGGTCCGCGACACCGACAGATCGCGAAGACCGCCCTTGACGAAACTGATCACCTCATTGCGGCGGCTTTCCGGCCGGATGAAGTCGGGGTTGGCGGCGTAGAATTCAAGCAGCGGCTCTTGCCATTTCGACAAGTCGAAAAAATAGCTCGGCTCCTCGACCCACTCCACCGGCGCGCCGCTTGGCGCCTTGCCGTCGGTAATTTCGTTTTCGGTGAAAAACGCTTCGTCCCGCACCGAATACCAGCCCGCGTATTTGCCGAGATAGATATGGCCGGCGGCCAACAAGCGCCGCCAAATCGCTTGCGTGGCGGTGACATGGCGGGCCTCGGTGGTGCGGATGAAATCATCATTGGAGAAATTCATCGCCACCGCCAAATCGCGGAAGTTTTGCGACACTTGGTCGGTGAAATCCTGCGGCGCCAAACCGGCGTCGGCGGCCGCTTTTTCAACCTTCTGGCCATGCTCGTCGGTGCCGGTCAGAAAATGCACACGATAGCCGTCCAAACGCTTAAACCGCGCCATCGCGTCACAGGCCAAGGTCGTGTAGGCGTGGCCGATATGCGGTTTGTCATTGACGTAATAAATCGGTGTTGTGATGTAAAAAGTCTGATCCATCCGGGGCTCCAAGGCCATTCCAACACCGACGGCGAGGGCCACCGGCGGGGTCCCATGACCTACCTGGCGACCCGCCGACTGGCAAGGCTGAAAGCGCCGATCAGCGCGCCGCCGCGAGTTTGTCAAAGATATTGAGCACCATCTGCCGCCTGTCCAGGTTCAAAGCGGTGCCCCGGCGCAGCATGCCGGCGATGTCGGCGTGCCGATCCAGCCACTCGATGAGGGGCCGGTCGGCCAGCAGGCGGCCGGCGATCTCGCCCTCGCCCGCCAACAGCGTCGGCGCCGGTCCGCCGCCGGCGGCGGCGCGGATCACCCGCGCCAACCAGGCCAGCAACAGATCGGTGGCGATTTCAAAAGGATCGCCGGCGGCGTCGCGCGGCGCCCGTGCCCAGTCATCGGCCAGTTTATAGAGGCGCGCGATATCAAAACGCGGCGCGTCCGCCAACACATCGATCATCTGGCGATAAAGNTNNAAGCCACCGGCGTCGGCCAACAAAATGGCGCGGCCAATNCTGCCCTNGGCGAGGCTCACCAAGGCGGCTTGTTCGGCCGCGTCCAATTCCGGCCGCAAACGCGCCAAAAGACCGGCGACCTCGGCNTCGGCGAGCGGGCGCAGGGGCAATTGGCGGCAGCGCGAACGGATCGTCGGCAACAGCCGGCCCGGGTTATGGCTAACCAGAACCACCAGCGCCCGTGCCGGCGGCTCCTCCAAAAGCTTCAAGATCGCGTTAGCGGCATTGCGGTTCATTTCGTCGGCGGCGTCGACGATAACGATGCGCCAACCGCCCATCGCCGGGGTCAGCGCCAAAAACCCCCCCATTTCGCGCACATCGTCGACCACGATTTCATCGCGCAAGCGCTTGCGGCGCGGGTCGAAACCCCGCTCGATGGCCAACAGGTCCGGGTGACTGCCGGCCAGCACTTGGCGAAAAACGGCACTTTCCGCGTCCACCGACAGATCGTCGACCGGGGCGTCGCCGAACAGACCGCCATCAGCGGGCGGCGCCCCAGCCAACAGGGCGCGGGCGAAGCGATAGGCCAGCGTCGCCTTGCCAATACCACGCGGTCCGCAGATCAGCCAACCGTGATGCAAGCGCCCCCCCTGGCGCGCCTCGGCCAGGGCGGAAACCGCCGCCGCGTGACCGATGAGGTCGACACTGGCGCGCGGGTGATGCTCGCCGGCCGCGGCCAAGTCCGGGTCGGCCACGCTCACGCCGCGTCTTTCAAGCGGGCGTCGACGGCGGCCAAGATGGCGCCCGACACATCGGCGCTGGCGCAATTGGCGTCGATCACCTGGCACCGCCGCGGGTCGCCGGCGGCGATTTCCAAAAAGCCAGCGCGCATGCGTTCGTGAAAATCGATGTCCATTTGCTCGTAACGATCTTCGGCGATCCCCGCGGTCTGCTCCAAGCGCCGCAAGGAGCGTTCAATCCCGGTCAGGACAGGCAGATCCAACACCAAGGTCAAATCCGGCGCCACCCCTTCCAGGGTGACGCGGTGAATCCGCCGAATAATCTCGCGTGCCAGGCCCAGGCCATAGCCCTGATAAGCCATGGTGGAATCGGCGAAACGGTCGCTGATCACCCACGCGCCGCGGGCCAGCGCCGGGGCGATCAAGTGACGCCAATGGTCGCGGCGGGCGGCGTAAAGCAGCAGAACTTCGCTCAACGGGTCCCAACGGTCGGTGGGACCGGTCACCAACAGGCGGCGAATTTCCTCGGCGCCGTCCGAGCCGCCGGGCTCCCGCGTGGTCACCACCTCATGGCCGCGCTCGCGCAAGGCCTCGGCCAAGGCCGCGACCTGGGTCGATTTACCGGCACCCTCGCCACCTTCTAAGGTGATGAAACGGCCAGCGGCCACCCTTATTCGCCCCACACCAAAAAACTGATGGCCGCGCCGATGCGCTTGATCACACCCAGTTGATCGACGTCACGGCCAGCCAGCAGCGGCCGATTGATGACCGGCATGCCCGGCCCACTGATGCGCAGCTGGCCCAGTTCCTGGCCCCGCCGAATAGGAGTTGTCACCGGCCCCTCATAAACCGCGGTTAGCTTGATTTTGCGCCACACCCGGCGGGGCAGCGTGAGACGCAGGTCTTGCGCCAAGACCAGCGGCACGCTGTCAGCGGTGCCGAGCCAGACCGCCGCCTTTTCAACCGGTTCGTCTTTTTTAAAAAGATCGTAATTGTCGAAGGTGCGAAATCCCCATTCCAGCAAGCGCTCCGCCTCGCTGGCTCGCTGACGCACGCTGGCCAGGCCGTTGACCACCAGGATCAAACGCCGCTCACCGCGTTTCACCGAGGCCGCCAAGCCGTAACCGGCGGCCCGGGTATGGCCGGTCTTCAGCCCATCGGCGCCCATGTTTTTGTAAAGCAGCGGATTCCGGTTGCCTTGGCGGATTTTGTTATAGGTAAAGCTGGTTTCTTGATAGAGCGGGTAATATTTGGGGAAGCGCCGAATCGTCTCGGCCGCCAACTGAGCCAAATCGCGAACCGTGGTGCGATGCTGGGGGTCGGGCCAACCGGTGGCGTTGCGAAACACCGTATTGGTCATCCCGATCTCGGCGGCCACCTCGGTCATGCGTTGGGCGAAGGCCGCTTCGGAGCCGTCCATGGCCTCGGCCAAGGCGATCGCCGCGTCATTGCCGGATTGGACCACAATCCCGCGCAGGATATCCTCCACCGTGACACGCGAATTGACCTCGATGAACATTTTCGAGCCGCCCTTGCGCCACGCTTTTTCACTGACCGTGACGGTGTCGTCGAGGCGCAGGGTCTCGTCTTTCAACGCGCGAAAGGCCAGAAAGGCGGTCATCATTTTGGTCATTGAGGCCGGCGGCGTGAGGCGATCAGCTTCCTTTTCAAAGAGTACCGCGCCAGTGTCGAAATCGATCAAAATCGCTTCACGCGCGGGCGTTTCAAGCGCCATCGCCGGGCGGGCCGTGGCCATCGCCAGACCCATCGCCATGATCACCAAAAACCGGGCTGCCATGTCCGTCCCTCTCAATCCCGTCGCGGCACGAATTTCCAAAGCACCGCCAAACCATCGGCCCACGCTAGACCAAAATTATGGCGCAAATTTGTAGGCCGAGGCCACCGCCTCGGTCAATTGAACAGCGGGACCCGCCGGCCTGTTAGTCAACGACAAGACGGGCGCCCGGATAGCCAAAGTCGATCACCCGCGCCAAAACTTGATCGCCGGTGCCGACACCGCTCAACGGTCCGATGCGGACCCGATAGAAACGCTTGCCGTTGATCACCGCCGGGCTCACCGACACCCGGCCGAAGGCTTCCAGACGCTGCCGCAGTTTGTCGGCGTTGGCCGCGTTGGCGAAGGCGCCGGCTTGCACGAATAAGCGGGTTTTGCGCGGCGGTGTTTGGCGGAGTTGGGGCTGGCGGGCGGCGCGGGTCATGTCGACGATACTGGCGCCGGCCTTTTTCGCCGGCACCGACACCGCCGTCGGCGGTTTGGCGACACTGCCCGACAGGGGTTTCAAGCCACGCGCCGAAACCGCCAAGCGCGGAGAGGATTGCGGCGCCGGTCCCCACGCCCCACCGCCGGTCGCGGCGCGGAGAGGCGAGGGCCGACCGGCTTTGGCTAAGCGCTTTAAACGCGCGCTTTCGGTCGCCATTAAGGTGACCCGCACCCGCGCCGTGCCCTGTCGCTTAAAACCTAACAATTGCGCCGCGCGCTTGGACAGATCGATAATCCGGCCATGGGCGAAAGGGCCGCGATCGTTAACCCGGATGACCATCGACCGGCCATTCACCAAATTGGTAACTTGCACCACGCTCGGCATGGGCAGGGTGCGGTGCGCCGCGGAAACCTCGTTTTGGTCGAAAATCTCCCCATTGGCGGTTTTCTTGCCATGAAAATTCGGCCCGTACCAAGACGCGATCCCGGTTTCGGAATAATTGATGTCCTCCTTCGGATAATACCAAACACCCTTGATTTGATAGGGCGAGCCCACCTTATAGCGACCGACCGGTGCCGGGCCGGTGGCCAGCGCTTTCAGGCGTTTGGCATTGTGGGACACCAACGCCGTCTCGGCGCATCCGGCGAGACCGGCCGTGACAACAACGGCGAGTGCGATGATCAGCGCGCGCGCGCCTCGGCACATCATTTGGGACCCGCCGGCCAGCATCGGCATTTCTCCGCACCACTTTCGCGGACGGGCCGAAGCGGACCCGCGTGAGACCTTCCGCGATTCGTCCTCACAACTCTACCACATCGGGCGATCGTGGCCCAACGGCACACTTGGCCGCGTCCACCGCGGCGCCATGCCCTCGATCACCCCGGCATGGCGAAGGGCGCGGAGTTGGCCAAAACCGCTGGCGCTTTCCTCGAGCAAATCGTCGGGCCGGGCCGGTTCCGCGACCGCCGGGCCATCGGTCACCTTCGGCAAGTCCTGCAGCCAATGCCCGGTGCGGGCCAAGGCCACCTGGACGTGCCAACTGCCGCCCTCTTGGGCGCGTTTGAGCACCGCCGCCAACGCCCCCAGCGCCATTAAATAACCCGAAGCATGGTCCAATGCCTGGGCCGGTAGCACCTGGGGTTGATCCGCCAAGCCGGCGGCCCGCGCCTCGCTGTGATTGAGACCGATCGCTGTTTGCGCGATGGAGTCGAAACCGCGCCGCCCGGCCCACGGACCGGCATGGCCATAGGCCGACAAGGAGACATAGATGATGCCGGGCTTGAGCGCGGCCACCGCCGCCGGCCCAAAGCCGCGTGCGGCGAGGCCGCCGGGACGGTAGCCTTGCACGAAAATATCGGCATCGCCGATCAAAGCCGCCAAATGCCGGCCATCCTCATCGGCGCGCAAATCGAGATGGGCACTGCGCTTGCCGCGGCCCACATCGACGGTCAATTCGGCCATCGACGGCAGGTGCGGCGCGCTGATGGCCAACACATCGGCGCCATGGGCGGCCAGGACCCGACCACACACCGGCCCCGCGATAACGCGTGTCAAATCCAGTACCTTAAGCCCGTCGAGCGGCCGCGCGCGCGCNCGTACCGGCGTTTTCGGCGCCGCGCCAATTCGCNCCAGGCTGATTAACGGGAGACCCGNCACAGCCTGGCCTTGGGCGCTGTCCCGCCAAGCCTCCATCGGGCGCATNATGGCGGCGATGGCGCCGGCCTCGGCGGCCNCNCTCTCAACCTCGCCNGCGGCGCGCCCGGCCAGGGCGGCGGTCACCGCCGCCGGCGTCTCGGCGCAGNCCAAAACCTGACACAACGCCTNACGGTGATGGGCGAAATTGGTGTGCACTCGCAGCCAACGCCCATCGCCGCANCNATANGCCCCGGCCAANGNNTCCCACAGCGCCNCCGGGGGCNGGCCATCGACNTCGAAAACGCGCTCACTGCGNAACTCCAGGGCGGCGTGCCGGCGGTCCNCGCGCACCGCCAGGGCGGCGCCGGTGGCCGCGCGCCAGACTTCGCTGGCGGCCAAGGCAACGCCGGCGATGGTCGCCTGGGCCAGGCCGGCGACGTCATGGTGGGCCGGGTAGACCGGGGCGTCGCCATCGGCGCGCAAACGCGCCAAAGCCGATGGAGCCAACCCGAGGTCGCGCCAAACGGGGGCCAATATGTCGGGTGCGGGCGCGACCGGCATGATTAGCCCCCGGCGGCCAATCGGTCCGCTAAACGCCCAACTGCGGTGGCGAAGTAGTCCGAGCGATTCCACTTCAAGATGACGTTGTAATTATTATAGACCAAATAGGCCGGGGCCAGCGCGCCACGCTGCGGCGCGACGATCGCCGCCATCAAATCACGGGTGGGCAGATCGCTCCCGTCGGTCCGACGTACCCCGCGTGCTTGCCAGGCCGAGATCAATTGGCGTTTTTTGCGGCCGATCTCACCCCGCGTCATGCCCGCCGGCAGGCTCACCGCCCGTCCCCAAGTCTGGTCGACACGCCAACCCGAGCCGGACAAGTAATTGGCGATAGAGGCGAAGACATCGGACAAATTCGTCCAAATATCCTTGCGGCCGTCGCCATCGTGGTCGACCGCGAAGGCGTGGAAGCTCGAAGGCATGAATTGATTCTGGCCCATCGCCCCGGCCCACGAGCCTTTCATATCGGCGGCGCGAATATGGCCGCCATCGACGATTTTCAGGGCCAGCAGCAATTCCTTGCGAAAAAACGCGCTGCGCCGTCCATCATGGGCCAGGGTGGCGAGCGCCGAGAGGACCGGAAAGCCACCGGTGATCCGGCCAAAATCGGTCTCGATCCCCCACAGGGCGACGATGAACCGCGGCTGCACCCCGTATTTTTGGGCGACTTCATTGAGCAGGTCACGGTGCTGGCGCAAGCGTTCGCGGCCCTTGGCCACCCGGCGGTCGGTGACGACCCGCTTCATATATTGCGCGAAGGTCAAGGTGAATTCGGGCTGGCGGCGGTCCAGTTCAATAACCCGCGGTATCGGCTTCACATTGGCTAGGGCGGTGTCGACGGTGGCCGCCGAAATGCCCTGCGCACGCGCCTCTTGGCGCAATTTGTCAAGCCAAGCCTCGAAATCGGTGGCCGCCGCGGCGGGCGCCGCCGATAAAGCGGCGACGACAGCGAGCCCCGCGAGCATCAGGGTCAACGGTTTGGCCATGAAAGGCCCCCTTTCGTGTTAGCTGCGCGCACGGCGCCGGCGCCGCGACTCACCGATGATTGTGAGCCGGCCAGCCGGGCACGCAACAAAAAACGACGCGCCGAAGCGCGCCGTTGAAGGAGCCCAACGAGCGCGCGCGCCCGGGGCGATCCCATCCCCACTTATCTAAAAAGGGCCAGCAAAGCTTGCGGCGCGGAATTGACGATCCCCAGCGTCTGCACCGCCAATTGCTGCTGCACCTGCAAGGCCATCAGACGGGCGCTTTCGCGCGCTAAATCGGCGTCGACGATGTCGCTCAAACCTTCCTCGGTGGCATCGCTGATGTCGCTCAAAAAATCCGTCTGCAACTCCAAGGAGCGCACGTCCGCGCCAAGCACCCCCAGCGCGCTGTCAACAGCCGTTTCCAAGCTGGTAAACTCATCGGTAATCGCCGCCAAACTGGCACTGGCGGTCCCGACGCTGGCCGATGCCAAAGCTTCAGCGGTGGTTTGCAGGTCCTGGGCGTTGAGGGTCAAACTGCCGCCGGACAAATTGGACAAAGTCGTCACATTGTCCGCCGAATTGGTCAGCATATTGATGTTGTTGAAACTGGCGTCGAGGATGAAGTTACCGGCCTGCGACATGAGCTCGTTGAAATCGGAACTTAAAATATCGCGTTGCGCGGTGGTCAGGCTGCTACTGCTCATCGACGTCAGGTTGGCACGCAAATCATCCAAAAGATTGGACACGCCAGTGGCACCGGCCAAGGCCACCTTGGCGACGCCTTTGGTGCTGTCCAGCCCTTGGCTGACAGCGGCAATCGCCTTCAATTCGGTGCGGATCCCTTGGGCCAAGGCGAAGGCCGCCGAATCGTCGAGCGCCGAGGACACACGCAAACCGGACGCCACACGATTTTGCGTGTTGGTCAGATCGGTGGAGATTTTGCTGAGGGTACGCAAGGCGGCAAACGCACTGGCGTTTGTCGCAATCGAATTATCGACCGCCATTTTGGCTCTCCTCGTTCTAAGGCTTGCCGTGCTTTTGCGCGGCTGTTCACGCACTCTGGCATGTAGGCCTCAAATATGCCGCGCCTACGAAACGAGGTCAAGGGTTCCCTTCCACTTTACTACCGACGCCTAGCCCTTCTGTCAAGGTATTTTTTTAAAATTTTAAAAAAATTTATTTAAAGATATCCGAGCTTGCATAGTGCCCATGACGAAAAAATGGCCAGCGCCTCATTCGCAGGACGAAACGCGAAATGCCCACCACAGTGCCCTTCTGCCTGATTTGGCACCACTACTGGATAGTCCCTATGGGACGATTTTCCAGGCCCGGGACGCTGTTACCGATGGACCAAAGATGTTTCCAAAGTCGAGGACCAATTATATAACCTCAGGCCTAGCGGACAGGTGGCTGAGCGGTTGAAAGCACTGGTCTTGAAAACCAGCAAGGGTTCATGCCCTTCGTGGGTTCGAATCCCACCCTGTCCGCCATAAACCCAGAAATTCTACATAAACGTGTAATTTTCAATATTTGTATGCCATTTCGCACGCCAATTCTGTGCTGCTTGGATGGTTATGAGGCCATTCGGTTTAGCTCTCCCATAGTCGGGCTGAAATAAGATTGGGAACTGGCGACCCGGGGCACATGGACTTACAAACCCACCCCAACCATGGTATTATAGATCAGTTCTTTAAATGAGAGCTTCCTGTAAAACCATGTCAGGTTTTACTATGCTGACGAGTTAAAACACCATTTCGACTTAG
>NZLB01000049.1 GCA_002694075.1 Nisaea sp. | reverse complement strand
TTTTGGAACGCGCGGCGTGAGCTGGGTCCTTTTGGCCCTGACCGGGACTTTCCTGGTCTCCAATTATTTGACCTTTTGGCAAGGCTGGCCCGGCGCGTCAGCGGCCTTGGGCGCGCTTGGCCTGTTCGGTCTGTCGGCGCCCAAAGCCGGCGCGGGCGGCCTCGCCGGCGTGCAATTCGGTCTTCACGTGCTGGCCCTGGTTGTGCCCTGGCTATGGGTGGCCCGCACCCCGGCGCGCGGTCTGCGGGCCGACGCCGCCGCGACGATGGCGGTGGCGGTCTATCTGGTGCGCGCCGCTTTTTGGGCGATCCTTTTGATCGGCCTGGTCGACATGGTCATTTCCTTCCTGCGCGTCGAAGGGCTGCTGGCCGATGTGTTTGGCGCCGATTTGGCCAAACAGCTGGGACGCTCGCGCTTCCGTGGGGCGGTTGTCCACATGCCGTTGGCCGCCGTCGGGCTGGTTATCGCCGCTTTCGCCCGCCGCTCGCTCGGCTTTCACTGGCTGGCGCTGTTGGTGATGATCGCTGAGATGGCGATTGTGCTCAGCCGCTTCGTGTTTTCCTACGAACAAGCCTTTCAAGGCGATTTGGTGCGCTTTTGGTACGCCGGCCTATTCTTGTTCGCCAGCGCCCACACCTTGTTCGAGGACGGCCACGTGCGCGTCGACGTGCTGTACGCGCAATTCTCCGACCGGACCAAGGGCTTGGTCAACGCCATCGGCTGCCTGACCCTGGGCCTACCCCTGTGCTGGCTGATTCTGGTCATCGGCTTCCTGGGCACCTCCAGCATCATCAGCGGCCCGCTGGTCAATTATGAGATCTCGCAATCCGGCTTCGGCATGTATGTGAAATACCTGATGGCCGGCTTCTTGGGCGTCTTCGCCGTCACCATGATGGTTCAATTCATCAGCTTCTTCCTGGAAAGCGTCGCCGATTGGCTGGACGAGCCGGGACGACGCGAACCGCCGCCGGCGGCGGCGCATTAACCGGCGGAACGGACTACGGCCATGGAATTGCTTTTTCTGCTGCTCCTCGTCGGCCTCATGGCCGCCGCCTTGGCCTCCGGCTTTCCGGTCGCCTTCGCCCTGCCCGGTTCGGCGATCTTAACGATCGGCCTGGCGGCCGCGGCCGGCGGCCTCTTCGCCGGCCACCCCGACGCCTATTTCGCCCAAGGCGGGCCGATGAACTGGCTCACCGCCGGGACCACCAACCTGCGCGGTATCTATTGGGAGGTTGAACGCGACACCCTGATCGCGATTCCCTTGTTCGTGTTCATGGGGATCATGCTGCAGCGCTCGAAAATCGCCGAGGACCTGCTGGTCGCAATGGCCCAGTTGTTTGGACCGATCCGCGGCGGCTTGGGCATTTCGGTGGTCTTCGTCGGCGCCTTACTGGCCGCCACCACCGGCATTGTCGGCGCGACCGTGGTGGCAATGGGGTTGATCTCGCTGCCGGCCATGTTACGCAACAATTACTCCCATTCGCTGGCCACCGGCACGATTGCCGCCTCCGGCACCCTTGGCCAGATTATCCCGCCGTCCATCGTGCTGATCATCCTCGCCGATCAATTGGCCAGCGCCGTCGATCAGGCCGGCATGTCGCGCACCGCCTATTACAAGGCGACGACCGGCAATTTCGCCCTGCCCAGCGAGTTCGGCGTCGCCTCGACCAGCGCCGGCGATATGTTCATGGGCGCGCTGTTGCCGGGTTTGGTTCTGGTCGCCTTGTACATGATCTATATCCTGGTGGCCTCCTATCTGAACCCTAAACTGGCGCCAGCGGTAGCCTATGACGGGAAATACGACCGCACCTTCCTGATCCGCGTGCTGCTCGCCCTGCTGCCGCCGCTGACCCTGATTTTCCTGGTTTTGGGCTCGATCATCACCGGCATCGCGACCGTCAACCAGGCCGGCGCGATCGGTGCCGCCGGCGCCCTGGTGATGGCCGGTTACCGCTTGTACGAGGGCCGCCGGGGGGCGTTCTACCCAGCGATCCTGGCGCTGGTCTCGGTGGTCGCCATCCTGGTGGTGATCAATGTGTTCTCGGTCAATGTGAAGGAAATTCAGGACAGCACCGATGTCCTCGGCATCACCTTGGCCGCCATCGCCGTGTTCTTTTTCGTGATCGCCCTGGGGTGGAGCGGATACCGCACCTTGAAGATCGACCAGACCATGCAGGGTGTGATGATGGAGACCGCCAAAACCACTTCGTTGGTGTTCATCATCCTGCTCGGCGCGGCGATGTTGACCGCCGCCTTCCGCGCGTTCGGCGGCGAGGAATTGGTGCGCGATTTTCTGACCGGCTTGCCGGGTGGGTTTTGGACGCAATTCATCATCGTCATGGCGGTGATTTTCGTCCTCGGCTTCTTTCTCGATTTCATCGAAATCGCCGTGGTGGTGGTGCCGATTGTCGCGCCGATCCTGCTATCCGACCCATCGGCCAACGTCACCGCCGTGTGGCTGGGCGTGATGATCGGCTTGAACATCCAAACCTCGTTCCTGACCCCGCCCTTCGGGTTCGCCCTGTTCTACCTGCGCGGGGTGGCGCCGGCGATTGTGCGCACGGTGTCGATGTACAAAGGTGTGATCCCTTTCATCGCCTTGCAATTGTTGGCCCTGGTGATCGTCGGCGGCTTCCCGCAACTGGTGAATTACCTGCCGACCCGCCTGTCATTGACCGCCGAAACCTCGCCGCCGCCGAAAAATCCACGCCTGCAGCTTTGCCTCGAAGATTATGTCTCCGAGCGTTTCGCCGCCGATGGTGCCGCCCTGCGCGCCCGTCTCGAGGCGGCGGCGGCCTGGGACCTCGACAAATTGCCGAAATCCCTGCGCGGTTCGGTCGAGGGCGGCTTGAAACAGGCGATGGCCAGCTTTGACAAATTGGCGGCCGCGCAAGCCGCCAGTGCGGCCGTGACCGCCGCCAGCGACGATTACCGCAGCGTTCAACGGCCGGCCCGGCGCATCGAACTGGCCCTCAAGGCGCTCGACGGCGAAACCAAGGATGTCAAAAAGGAATACGACCGGCTGAAACGCAAGCTTGGCGATGATGATTCGAAAGTCGTCGCCCTGGCCGCCGAACTGGAAGTGCTCGGCACCCGCCGCGCCTCGCTTACCGCGGACTTGCCGGCCGGCTGGGCGGCGTTGTCAAAATCCTTCGGCCAATTGGTCAAGGACGAGAAAAAGGCCCGCATGATGTATCGGCGGACGGTCGACAACGCCTATACGCCTATCGCCACCCTGCGCCGGGCGATCGAGGATGCCGACACGCTGGCCGCCCTGGAACCACGGTTGGGCGGCCTGGCCGACGCCATTGTCACGCAAGACGCCAAAACCGCGATGGCGACCATCAAAACGGCTGAATCAGCGGTCGGCAAAGTGGCCGAGGCCGGTAAACTGCGCGCCGCCCTATCGAAAGTGCGGCGGGCCTTGCGCGGCAAAAACCCGGACCCGGCGACAGCGCAAAAGCAGTTGGTCAAAGCGCTCAGCTTGTTTGATAGCGAGGTCGCCTGGCGCCGCGCCGCCGCCGACGGCTTGCTCGATGAGGTTCGGGCGCTCGACGCCGCCATGGCCGGCACCATCGGCCTGCGGATGCAAGCTAAACTGCCGCGCGAAGTGGCCCTCTACCTGGCCAGTTGCACCGCCGGTCACCGCGATATCTCGCCCTATTTCTGAGGATGCGGGGCGGTGAACATCAGCGCCGCCAATCCGGCGCTGAGGGCCAGAATGGTGAATACCCGAAGGGAAAGTTGATAATCGCCGGTCAAGTCGTGTAACACGCCTGACAGCAACGGCCCCATCGCTTGACCNCCGACCTGGGCCGANAAGGCGACGCCGCGAATGGCGCCNAAACTGCGACGGCCAAAGGCNTCGGCCCAGGCGATNGGCGGCACGGTCAGCAAGCCACCAATGCCGACCCCGAACAGGGCNGAGGCGAGATAGGCCAGCCACGGCCCGTCGATAAACGTCATCAACGCGCTGGCGCCNGCCAGGCAAAGTGCCGCNGCCACCAAAACCAAGCGCGCGCCAACCGGGCGCACCAGCGGGCCGACGACAAAGCCAANNACACCNGAAATNGCTGAAAAGGTGCTGACCACGGTCGCCGCGACGGTGGCGTTCAGGCCTATTTCGATGAGATGCGGGGCCTGGTGCAGGCTAACGCCGGCCTGCACCGGATAGGCCAGAAAGGTGAACAGCAGCAGCGCCCAAAAGGCGCGGGTACCCATCGCTTGGCGGCGGGTGAACGCCGGCTCTGCGGCGGCCGCTCGCGCCGCATCGTCGGTGCCGCCGAGCGCCGGCCCGCCATCCGGTTGCAGGCCGAGATCCTCCGGTCGGCGGGCCAACAAAAACACGGTCGGGAAAAACGCCACCACCATCACCGTGCCGCCGATCGCCAGCCAACCCCACCGCCAATCGCCACCGGCGGTCATGGCGAAATGGCCGATCAAGGGCATCGCCGTCAGGCCGACCATCAGCCAGAGGGTCGAGATGGAGGTGGCCATCGGCCGCAACCGCACAAACCAATTGTTCAGCGCCCCGTAGATACCGAGATCGAAGGGACCGGCGAAACTGGTCCGGGCGAGGCAAAAAAACACATAGAAGAGCAGCAAGCTTTCGGCCGCCGCCAGCGCCGCGCAGCCCACCGCCATCGCCAGCACCGCCGCCGCCAGCATGGCCCGCGCGCCATGCCGGTCGACCAACGGACCCAATAAGGGCGAAGTCAGCGCGGCAATCACCCCGGCCAGCGACACGGCACCTGAAATCGCGGTCCGCGACCAGCCCAGTTCGGCGGTCATCGGGGCGATGAAAATCGACAGGGTGGCGACCGCCGCGCCTTGCCGGGCGAAACTGACAGCGCAGATCACCGCCAAAATCACCCAGCCATAAAAAAAAGGCGTGCGACCCGCCAAAAAGCCTGGCAGTCCGCGCCCCAGGGCGGCCACCGTCAGTAGCCCGGCGGGGCTTGGAAGCCGCCGACCACGTCGGCCATCAGGCGCGCGAAATGGATCGCCGAAAGATCGTGAAAGCGCTTGGCGACAATCTGCAGGCCACACGGCAAGCC
The DNA here is from genome assembly GCA_002694075.1 of Nisaea sp. Lineage (GTDB taxonomy): Bacteria > Pseudomonadota > Alphaproteobacteria > Thalassobaculales > Thalassobaculaceae > TMED26. Next base: position 17,650 of record NZLB01000049.1, on the reverse strand, counting down.
ATCGCCGACCAGCCCCGCCGGCGCCACCGTCGACGGCAAATAAGCCATGTTCGGATAGCCGGCCCAAAACAATTGGTCGGTCACCGGCTGGCGCCCGCCATTGATCGGGATGGTCCGGTCGGCGCGCTCGCCAGCCTGGTCATGGGGAAAAGCGGTCGAGGCGGCGATCGGGCAGAGCAGCAAATCGTATTCCCCGAACCAAGCGTCCCACGCCTCCATCATCCGGTAGCGTTTCTCGTTCAACGCCAGCCAATCGTAGTGGCTGAGCGCGACGCCCCGGTCGACCACCGTGCGGTAGGACCAGTCATCGGGGTCGGCGGTCGCCGCCCGCGCCGCGTGCTCGGCGAATTCATCGGCCGTCGTATGGGCGCCGGTGGCGCTGCGCAGCAGCAAAAGATAGGTCCGGAAAGCGTCGACCGTGTCAATCGCTGGGCGGGCCCCCTCGACCACCGTCACCCCGGCCCGGGCCAAGGCGTCGACGGTGTTCTGCAATTGGCCGGTCAGTGCGTCGTCCTGCACGCAATTGGGATCGGTCAGCATGACGCCGACCTTGAAATCGCTCAGGCGGCGGCGCGGCGCGGCCGGCAGCTCAAGGCGCCAGCCGACCGCCTCCTGCGGGTCGGGGCCGGCCATCACCTGGAGCGCGACCTCCAAATCATCGGCCGAGCGGGCCAAGGGGCCGATCACGCACAGGTCGTCCTCGGCCAATTCGCCCGGCCANAGAACGCCGCGCGACCGCAAAATGTTAAACGTCGGNTTATGGCCATAGACTCCACAGTAATGGGCNGGATTGCGGATCGAGGCGCCAATGTCGCTGCCGGCTTCCAAGGCNGTCAAACCGGCCGCCAGGGCCGCCGCCGANCCGCCGGAGGAGCCGCCCGGCACGCGGGTGACATCCCAGGGATTGTTGGTGGTCCCGTAAATGGCGTTGAAACTTTGCCAATCCGCCAAATGGCGAGGCACATTGGTTTTGCCGAAGATCACCGCGCCGGCGTTTTTGAGACGGGCGACGGCCAGGGAATCTTCGGCCGCCACATTGTCCTTGAACACCGGATCGCCCCAGGTGCTCGGCGAACCGGCCCAATCATAGGCTTCCTTGACGGTCATTGGCACGCCATGAAGCGCCCCCCAATCGGTGCCGGCGGCAAGCGCCGCGTCGGCGGCGTCGGCATGCGCGCGGGCGGCGGCGTCATCGCGCCAGACGATAGCGTTGAGGGCGCCAGCATGTTGATCGGCGCGGGCCAGGAATAGGTCCAAAAGCTCTCGCGCCGAAATTTCCCGCGCCTTGATTTTGGCGGCCAAGGACACCGCGCTGTCGAACCATAATTCAGTCATTTTGATCTCGCTCCTGTGGGACGGCCGCCGACCGTTGAGGGAGGCCGGCGCGGCGCAGGTCGGTGACCAGCCAGAACAAGCTGGCCGCCGCCACGATGCTAGCCAATGAAAACACAAAATTCATCCCATAGCCGCCGGTCAGATCATGCAGCAACCCGGCCGCCACCGCGCCGCCACCGGCGCCCAGGCCCTGGCCGATGGAAATGGTGCCGATTACGGCGCCCAGGCCGGGACCGGCGAAACGGCGCGCCGCCACCGCCTGAATGATCGGGCTACGCACGCCCATGGTGCCACCGATGCAGATCACATAACCGGCGATCATGGCCCAAGTCGGCCACACTTGGACCAGCGCCAAGCAAATGACGCCCAGCGCGGTGAAAACATAGGAAAGCGTCGCGATCACCGCCGCGCCGAAGCGATCGGCGGCATAGCCCACCATCATCATGCCCAGGCAGGTCATCACCCCTGTCGCGCCAAAGGCACCGGCCGCCTCGATCGGCGCGAAGCCCTGGGCGACCAGAAAGGCGACTGACTGCAAGGTGACCGAATAAACCCCGAAACCGGTGAACAAATAGGCGAAGGCCAGGGCCCAGAAGGCGGGCGTTCGCGCCGCCGCCGCCAACGGCGCCAAAACCGAGGCCAAATCGCTGGCGGTGGCCGCGCTTAACGGACCGGCCGCCGAGTCCGCCCGACCGCGGGCCAAGCGCGCCCACGGCAAAATCAAAACCAGCGGCAAAAAACCCGCAAACAACAGCGCCACCGCGCCATAGCTCAGGCGCCAGCCGTGCGCGGCGATCAACAATTCAGCGACCGGCGCGAAAAACAACGCGCCGAACCCAAGGCCCGAGGACGCGATGCCCATCGCCGTGGTCAGGCGTCCGGAAAACCAACGGCCGATCAGGGCCGACGCCGGCACCAAGCCGACGGCGGCGGCCCCGACACCGCCGAGCACCCCCAGGAACAGGTAGAATTGCCACAGGCTGTCCAGCCAGCCGGTGGTGCCATAACCCAAAACGAGGCAACTTAGCCCGAAACCATAGGTCACCCGTGGACCGAAGCGATCGAACAAAATGCCGGCCAACGGCGAAGCCAGGGCGAAGGCGATCATCATGATCGCGTAAACCGAGGTCACTTGGCCGCGGTCCCACGCCAGATCGACGCTTAACGGCAACAGAAATACCGCGAAGCTTTCGCTGGCGCCGCGCGAAATGACGATCAAAATGAAAGACAGCGCCACAACTCCGATCCCGATCCAGGGAGTCGAAGCGACACGCTCAGAAGGCGAAGGCATGAAACAGCCACATAAATATAAGTGACCCAAAGTTAGCATGCTTCTTTNAAAAACACAATATATCAAACCATNAGAAGATATTAGTTTGCGATTTCAGATTTTTNNTAGAATAAAAGAACCAATCCATTATGAAAAATTTTCNTGCTTAATTTNAGAAAATTCATAAATTTTCGGAAGATTTAGTATTTACGCTGAATTCANAAATATTTCTCTTAATCTCAAGAGATCTGATAGAGGAAGCGCGTAAGGATATTGCAGACAAGGTGGCATATGGGTTCAATCGCCCTAAAAATTTTTTGTGGTCCAAGCCCGCATTGTTCGGCATGCGGTTTTGAACCATCGGCTCAGCAGATCCCACACGCGACCGCAAAAGTGTCCAATTTTAAATATGTTTGTCGCTGCGACACACAGAACATGCACCACCGAAATTAAATTATCGAAAAAACTCATAATCCGAGCAAAAATCATCCTCGTTATGGGTTAACTCGGTTGACTTAGGGATTTTTTTGAGAGCACTCTTTATAGCGAACTAGGGAAAGACGCACCTATGTCGGGTGCGCCGAACTGGGAGTCTGAAAAGATGAAATTCTCGTTTGTGAAGCAGGTTGCGGCCGTGGCGGCCACATGCGCCATTGCCCTTACTGTTGTTTCGGCCGATGCCGAAGCAAAAAAGGTCCGTTGGAAAATGCATTCTGCATTTGGGACTAATCTTGCTGTGATTGGGCCCGTTGGCCCGCGCATCAGCGGCATGATTAAAGATATGTCCGATGGCGACTTTGACGTTAAAGTTTTTGAGCCAGGTGCGTTAGCCGGTGGTTATGCTTATTATGATCCAGTAAGCCAAGGCGCCATTGACGCCGCTTATGGTACCCCCGGCGCCAACCAGGGCAAAAACGCCGCTCTGGCCTTCTTGTCGACCTGGCCGTTCGGCCCGGGCGCGCTCGAGTTCAACGCCTGGCTGCGCTATGGCGGTGGCATCGAGATCGGCAAGGAAATCTATGCCAAAGACGGCATGAACTACTTTTATTGTGGTATGATCCCGCCGGAAACCTCGGGCTGGTTCCGCAAGCCGATCAACAGCCTGGACGAGTTGAAGGGCCTGAAAATGCGCTTCTTCGGCATGGGCGCGCTGGTCATGCAGAAGTTTGGCGTCTCGACGCAGCAGCTCGCCGGTGGCGACATCTACCCGGCCCTCGAGCTGGGCACCATCGACGCGACCGAATTCGCCATGCCGGCTATCGACCGCTCGCTGGGCTTCTACCAAATCGCCAAGTACAACTACTTCCCCGGCTGGCACCAGCAGTCCACGACCAACGAAATCCTGGTCAACATGAAGAAGTGGGACAAGCTGCCGAAACAATACAAAGCCATGTTCGAAACCGCCTGCGCGGCCAACATCGCTTGGGAACTGGCCGAGGGCGAAGCCCTGCAGCCAGCAGCGATGATCGCCAACGAGAAAGATGGCGTCAAAAATATGACTTGGCCGGACAGTGTCCTTGACCAGCTTCGGGCTGCCTGGAAAGAAGTACTTGCGGAGCAGGTTGCATCTAACGCTGACGTCGCTCGTCTTTGGAAAAGCTACTCGGAATTCCACGAGCAATATAAGATTTGGGGTGAGCGCGGCTATTTGAAGTAAGCCGTATTCACCAGGCGCGGTATCAAGCGCGTGACCAATTGGGAGAACGGCGGCATTCGTGTCGCCGTTTTCTTCATGCGGAGAATACAAAACAGGCAAAGGGGCGGTTTAACGTCGCGTCTCTAGGGAGGACTGGGGAGAAATGGATTTTTTGTTGAATGTATCTAGCTTGCTGGATCGCATTGCCCGCTCCATTGGTAAATGGATTGGTTGGATCATGTTGCCGCTAATCATGGTGATTATGTTCGATGTGCTAACCAGGAAACTCGACGTTACCCGTTTATATTTTTCCGAATTCACAGCTGAGTACGGATTTTCGGTGTCAACTATCCTTCAAGATTTGGAATGGCACTTCCACGGCGCACTACTAATGCTCACATTTGGGTTTGGTTACCTTGCTAACGCCCACGTACGGGTCGATGTGTTTCGCGAACTCTTGAAGCAGGACAATCAAGCCAAATTAGAACTCGCGGGACTTATTATTTGTGCCATTCCTTTCCTAATAATTATGATCTCGTTTTCTTTGGACATGGTAGGACTTGCTTGGCGCCAGGGCGAAGGGTCTGAATCAATGACCGGCATTCACTATCGTTGGTTCATCAAGTCCGCGCTTGTTATCGGCTTTAGCCTGGCTCTCATGGCGGTCATTGCAACCTTATTTCGGCTTGTTGCTTACATCTTCGGGTCTGAAGAAGCAAAAGCCAAAGCAAAGGATACGCTTGAGATTTTCGCCGAAGAATCTCGTGAGTTAGAGGCTGCTCGAATGGCTGCTGAAAGCGCTTTGAAAGCGCAAGCGCAGAAAGGACAATAACATGCTTGAGCTTTGGGAGGTATTTTACGATCACATGTATGAGTTTATTGGCGCATACATGTTTCTGGCCCTTGCGCTAACTCTTTTTACTGGGCTACCAGTGGCCTTTGCCCTAGGTGGGATTTCTGTAATATTTGGCGGTTTTGCCATTTATTTCGAGATCTTTGAATTTAACGTCTTTTTCCAAGTTATCCAACGAATCTGGGGAGGCGATGGAGCATCTGGCGCTGTTCAAAACCCAATTCTTGTTGCGGTTCCGTGCTTCGTATTCATGGGTACCATGTTAGAAAAGTCGAAGGTCGCTGAAGATCTTCTTCACATTCTGCAGGTGATGCTGCGGCGCGTTCCCGGCGCCCTTGCCCTCTCGGTCACCGTAATGGGCACAATCATGGCTGCAACCACTGGCATCATCGGTGCCTCAGTAGTGATGATGACATTGCTGGCATTACCAGCAATGTTAGCCCGGGGGTATCACCCATCGTTAGCCACCGGCACCATTGCTGCCTCCGCCACGCTTGGTATCTTAATCCCGCCATCAATCATGTTAGTTTTGATGGCTAACTTGCTGGCAGTATCAGTAGGAAATCTATTTATCGGTGCTATTTTTCCGGGATTGGTTCTGGCTGGACTGTACTTCGCCTACATAATGATTTCCTGCACTGTCAAGCCGAGCTTGGCACCGCCACTCCCAGCCGACGCCATTCAGCTTGACCCAACCAAAACGAAGAATGTTGGCCGGTTCTTTGGGATAATGGCTGCAATCGTAGTTCTCGCTTACCTCGGCTCAATGGCGACGGATGCGGTAAATTGGCATCTAATAGGTTTCCTAGGTATTTTTCTGTTCTCGATGATATTAGGGCGAGCAGAAGGCAACACGCTGTTGGGCGGCATTTTGAAAGGTTTCGTGCCACCGATCTTTCTAATTGTGCTGGTCCTTGGGTCGATCTTTGCTGGTTGGGCAACCCCCACCGAAGCTGCGGGCGTGGGCGCATTTGGCTCAATGGTTTTAGCATGGTTCAATCGGACCCTAACCAAAGAGGTCTTGGAGCAAGTCATCCATCGCACCGCACTGACCACAGCAATGATTTTCTTCATCTTCGTTGGTGCAACAGCGTTCTCTACCATTTTCCGTAACGTCTATGGTGAAGATCTGATCATCGAGTTTATCGAGTGGTTAGAACTCAGCCCTTGGGCTTTACTATTTGTATTGATGGGCGCGATCTTCTTGATGGGTTTTTTCTTCGACTTTCTGGAGATTACCCTGATCATTCTTCCTGTGTTCGCGCCAGTGATCCGCACCATGGCGCCGGCCTTTGCAACGCACCTTGGAATCGAAGAGGCAACAAATGCAGCACAGATATTAGCGCTTGAACAGCAAGTGCTTTATTGGTTCGCTATTCTTGTAGCAACCAATCTTCAAACCTCTTTTTTGACCCCACCGTTTGGGTTCGCGCTATTCTATATGAAAGGCGTTGCACCTTCTTCGGTGAAAATGCAGGAAATCTACAAGGGGATTATTCCTTTTGTTGCCCTTCAAATAATTGGGTTGAGTATAGTACTTTACTACCCTCAATTGGCACTTTGGCTTCCGGAACAGGTGTTTGGCCGTTAGCGGGGCGCCGCGGTATTCACGCATCAAACAATTCATGACACACTGTAAGGCCGCCGAAAGGCGGCCTTACGTTCTTTGACGGACCGCCTCCGTCCCCTACCCCATCGGACCCGCCACCGGCGCCGCAAAGGAGCTCGACCATGACCGATTCCACCATCACCACCGCCGACCTCGATCTCTTGAGCCAATGGGACACACCGACCATCTGCAACGCCATGGAATTGGTGATGCCGGAACGCCGCGGCCATGGGTTTTCGGTGATGCCTTTCGTCTGCGCGAAACCAAACCTGAAACCGATTGTCGGCTACGCTCGCACCGCGACCATCCGCGCCGCCGCACCGGCGACCATGGCGCCGGCCGACGCCAAAGCCCACCGCGCGGCCTATTACGAACATGTCGCCGAGGCCGATGGCCCGACCATCGTGGTATTGGAAGACCTCGACCCGACGCCTGGCGTCGGCGCCTTTTGGGGCGAGGTGAACACCGCCATTCACAAGGGGTTGGGCTGCCGCGGGGTGGTCACCAATGGCTCGATCCGCGATCTCGACGATTGCGCGCCCGCCTTTCAGCTTTTGGCCGGTAAGGTCGGCCCGAGCCACGCCCATGTCCACGTGGTCGAGATTGGCCCGCGGGTGACGGTCCATGGCATGACGGTGGAGAACGGCGATATCCTGCACGCCGACCAGCATGGCGCGGTGGTTGTGCCGGCGGCGGCGGTCAAGGAATTGCCGGCCGCCATCGATCTCATCGCCCGCCGCGAAGCGGTGATCCTGGCCGCCGCCCGCGACCCTGGCTTCAACATCGAAGTGTTGAAAAAGGCGATGGCCGATTCCGCTGAAATCCACTGACGGAGCCTCCGATGACCAAAACCGTTCTTCTCGCTCAACCGATTCACAAGGCCGGCAGCCAAATCCTGCATGACCGCGACGACGTCGAGGTCATCCAGCTTGACGGCACCGATCCGGCGGCTCTCAGCGCGGCCCTGGCGCGCGCCCATGGCGTAGTGCTGCGGACCACGCCGTTGCCGGCGGCGGCGATTGCCGAGGCCCCCAATTTGGAAGTCGTCGCCCGCCATGGCGTTGGTTATGACGCGGTCGATGTCGACGCCCTGACGGCGCGCGGTATTCCGCTAACCATCGCGATTGACGGCAATAAGGTCTCGGTCGCCGAATTGGCGATGACCTTCATGCTGGCCCTGGCCAAGAACCTCGACGCTTTCCATCACGCCACGCGCGCCGGGGGCTTCACCGAGGTCCGCGCCACCCACGGCCTCTTCGACATCGCTGGAAAAACCCTGTTAATCGCCGGGTTCGGCCGGATCGGCCGAGAAGTGGCGCCGCGCGCCCGCGCCTTTGGCATGAACGTGGTGATTTACGACCCCTATGTCGGTGACAATGAGATCGGCGCCGCCGGCTACACCGCCGTCAACAGCCTCGCCGAGGGCTTGGCCCAGGCCGATATCGTCACCCTGCATTGCCCCAAGAACNCGGAAACCGTCGACATGCTCGACGCCGCCGCGTTGGCCAGCATGAAGCCTGGCAGCTTNGTGATCAANTGCGCNCGNGGNGGCCTGGTCAACGAACAAGCCTTGTTCGAGGCGATCAACGACGGGCATATCGCCGGCGCCGGCTTGGACGTCTTNGTCGACGANCCGACACCGGCCGACAACCCCNTGTTTTCNCTNGANCANGTCCTNGTCAGCCCGCATGTCGGCGGCTTTTCAGAAGAAGCGAGGCAGCGCTCGTCCTATCGTAGCGCGCGCAATATCCTCGACCTTTTCGACGGTAAACTGAACCCCGCCGTCGTGGTTAACCCCGAAGTCCTAAAATCATAAAAGGACCGAAACAGGAGGCTTCTATGCAACACAAACTGCGCGATACCTGGGCCAAAGGCGCGGGCGCGGTCAACGCCTGGCTGGCCATCCCCAGTCCAGTGACGGCGGAAATCGCCGCCATGCAAGATTTCGACAGCGTCACCGTCGACCTGCAACATGGACTCAACGATTACCAAATCGCGCTCTCCATGCTGCAAGCCATCTCGACCAGCGACAAGACCGCGCTGGTGCGGGTGCCGTGGAATGAGCCCGGCATTATCATGAAACTGCTCGACGTCGGCGCGCTCGGTGTGATTTGCCCAATGATCAACACTCGCGCGGACGCCGAGGCCTTTGTCGGCGCCTGCCGCTACACCCCCGAGGGTTACCGCTCGGCGGGTCCGACGCGGGCGATGCTGGTGCATGGCGCCGATTACATCGCCAAAGCCAATGACGCGGTGGTCACCCTGGCCATGATCGAGACCAAGGAGGCGCTCGACAATGTCGCCGAGATCGTCGCCACGCCGGGCCTGACCGGCATTTATGTTGGCCCCTCCGACCTGTCGCTGTCGCTGGGTTATGGCCCCGGCATGGACCATACCCGCCCCGAAATGGTCGACGCCATTATGGCTATCCGCGATGCCTGCAAAGCGGCCGGCGTCAAAGTCGGCATCCATTGCGGCACCACGGCCTACGCGCGCGACATGATCGCCGAGGGCTTCGACCTGACGACCATCAGTTCGGATCTTCGGGCCTACGCCGCGGCGATGGGCCAGATCACCACCGACATGCGCGCCTGAGAGGAACCGAACATGAGCTACGCGCAAGACGACCAAGGAAATTACCTGATCCCGGTGCCCGGCATGATCCACCTGGCGCGGGAAATTTTCAGCCGCGCCGGCTGCGACGACGCCGAAGCGGCGACCATCGCCACGCGCCTCACCGGCGCCAACCAACGCGGCCATGATAGCCATGGCGTGATCCGCATTCCCCGCTACGTGGTGTGGATCGATGAGGGAAGGCAGGTCCCCAATCAAACCGTCGATATTATTCAGGACAGCGGTTCGATCGTTATCCTCGACGGCAAGTTCGGTTTCGGCCAAAGCCTGGGCGAGCAGGCCGTCGACATCGGCATCGCCCGCGCCAAAGAACATGGCGTCGCTATCACCGGCCTGCGCCACGCCGGCCATCTCGGGCGCATCGGCGACTGGTCGGAACGCGCGGCGGCCGAGAACATCGTCTCGATCCATATGGTCAATGTGCGCGGCAGTTTGATCGTCGCCCCTTTCGGCGGCATTTCCAAACGCATGAGCACCTCGCCGATCTCGGCCGGCATCCCGGTCACCGGTCAGGAACCGATCATCCTCGACATGGCCACCTCGACGGTCGCCGAGGGCAAGGCCCTGGTGGCGCTGAAGGGCGGAAAGCCATTGCCCGGCGACGCCATCATCGACGGCGACGGCCAATTGACCGCCGATCCGGTGCCTTTGTACGGTGAAAGCGCAACGTCGATAAATCCGGTCGCCGGCGGCGGCGAGGGCGCACTGACCACCTTTGGCGCGCATAAGGGATCGGGCCTGAACTTCCTAATGGAAATGATGGCCGGCGCGTTAACCGGCTCCGGTTGCGCCGGGGGTGTTGGCGAGACGGAGAAACGCCGCTTCTGCAACGGCATGTTCTCGATCTTTCTCGACCTCAAGGTCTTCCATTCCGACGACGGCTTCGCCGAAGAGGTCAAAAGCTATGTCGCCTTTTTGAAGGAGGCCGTCCCGGCCACCCCCGGCGGCAGCGTGCTGGTGCCCGGCGAAAAGGAGCGCATGGTCAAAGCCGAGCGCGACGCCAAAGGCTTGCCAATCGCGCCGGATGCCTGGAACGACATCTGCACGACCGCGCGCAACCTGGCGCTCAGCGACAACGACATCCAAAATTTGGTGTTCAAAAACTAAGTCGAAGCGGGGTCGCCACCGACCTTTCGGTCGGCCCTGGCGACCCCTTTCGGTGATCGAAATTTTCGATCAAATCAGCAAATAAAATTCGCTTTTCAAAGACCGCCGGCACCATCACATTCCGCGCGCAAATTCGTGGGAAATGGGCCGTCATGACGGACACGACACTTTCATCTTCGGCCATGACGGCCACCCCTTCGGCGCCGCTGGCGGCGGCCGGGCCGACCTTGCGGGCGACCCTGGCGATGGTGTGGGCGCTGTTGTTTGGCATGGGCGCGGCGATGATCGCCAATGGCGTGCAAGGGCCGCTGTTCGGCCTCCGCGCCGGGCTGGAGGATTTTTCGACCACCCTTACCGGTTTGATCATGGCCGGCTATTTCGCCGGCTTCGCCGCCGGCTCGCTGATCGTGCCGACCTTGGTCGCCCGGGTCGGCCATATCCGCGTCTTCGCCGCCCTCGCCTCGCTGGTCTCGATCGCCGCCATTTTACCGCCGGTGATCGTCAATCCCTGGGCTTGGTGCCTGCTGCGCTTTCTGATTGGACTGGGCTACGCCGGCCTCTACATCGTCGCCGAAAGCTGGCTCAACGACGCCACCCCCAACGCCCACCGTGGCCGCTTATTGTCGGTCTATATGATCGTCTCGCTGGGCTGTATGGCCGGCGGGCCGCTGTTGCTCTACCTCGCCGACCCCGGCGGGTTCGAGTTATTCATTCTGGCCTCGGTGCTGGTCTCGGCGGCCTTAATCCCGGTGCTGCTGACGGTTCGCCCGGCGCCGCGGGTCGAAGCGCCGAGCAAGATGTCCCTGCTGGCGCTTTACCGCAGCTCGCCTCTCGGCGTGATCGGCGGCATCGGCAATGGCCTGGTTAACGGCACTTTCATCGGCTTGACCGTGGTGCTGGCCCAGCGGCTGGGCTATTCGGCCGCCGATTCAGCGCTGTTCTTGACGGTCGCGGTGATCGGCGCCGGCACCCTACAATGGCCGCTCGGCTATTTGTCCGATCGTTTCGACCGCCGCACGGTCTTAGCGGTGGTGATTTTACTGGCCGCCACCGTGGCCTTCGCCGGCACCTACACGGACCTCACCGACAAAAGCACCGGCCTGGCCCTGATGTTTATTTACGGCGGCGTCACCATCCCCCTGTATTCGCTGATTTTGGCCCATCTCAACGACCATTTGCGCCAGGACCAGATGGTCGCGGCGGCCAGCGGCTATGTCTTTTTGATCGGCGCCTCGGCGACCGTTGGCCCGATTGTCGCCAGTTGGCTGATGGACCACTTTGGCGACGGCAGTTTTTTCGCCTTCCAAGGGGTGGTCTGGCTGGCCACCGGCGGTTTCGCCGTCTGGCGGATGACGCAACGCCCGGCGGTCGCCCTGGCCGATCAAACCTCGCCGATCTATGTCGCGCGAATGTCGACGGTGGCCGCCGCCTCGGCCATGGAAATCGCCCAGGAAAACGATGACGAGACGGTCGAAGCGGCCTAAGCCCCACCTGAAAAGCGGACAATAAAAAAGGCCCCGAACGGGGCCTTTTGGATTTGGTTACCGCGCGTTCTAAAGCCGCTCTTTGACTTTCAGCACTTGCCGACCTTTATACATACCGGTCTTCAGGTCGATATGATGGGGACGATGCAATTCGCCGGTATCCGGATTTTCCACATAGGCATCGGCCTTGGCCCGGTCATGGGCCCGGCGCATGCCGCGCTTGGACGGGGTGGTTTTCCGCTTGGGAACGGCCATGGTCTTTTTCCTTCCAGTCGGCGGCGCGAAAGCCGCGCGGCACCGGTGAACAATTCTGAAGCCGGGTTTTAGGCGACGCCCGGGTTAATTGCAACCGAATTCAGCCTAGCTTTCGACGGCCGGCTCGCCGGCGCCCTCAGGCTCGAAGCTATAGCGAAAATCGCAATGGCTGGCNCCGCCCATCAGGGTTTGGCCGCGCGCGAATTTGATGCGCGGATCGAAACCCTTACAGAAGGTGCCGTCACGGTTNCAGGACAAGAGATGGCCGATTTCGCCGACGCCCATGTCCTTGTACATCTCGGCGTAGCGGCAGCGTGTGACATTGAACGAAAACGCCTTTTCGTCGCGTTCCAGGTAGTCGACCTCGAGCGCGCCGCCCTTCAGCCAATGCTTGAAGATTTCTTGAAACTTCATGAGATCGGTTTGACCGTCAAACTCGGCGGCGAATTCCCGGCCGGCGGCGACCGCCGCCTTGACGATGGCGTCGCCAAGGATTTGCTGCGCCGTTTCGGTGCCCAGACGCGCCTTCATTTCATCGTAGATCGGCTTGATCACCGCCGCCTCGATGCGGCGCTGCTCGAGAATGCTAAGGCGTTCCTCGGCCATCGCTGGCTCCTTATTTGTCCTGTTGCAGGATGGCCGTCGACTTGGACCGCGCGTCGCGCAAATCCCAACGGCCGGCCTCCACCTGGTGGAAAAACTCATCCAGGCTGGTGTTGAACGCCGCCGGTTCCTCCAGATTCATAGTGTGGCCGGTTTTCGGCATGATCAGCAGGCCGGCGGCGGGGATTTGCCGTTTCATGAACAAGCCCACCTCCAGGCACGGCTCGTCCTCGTCGCCATTGACGATCAGGGTCGGCACGGTCAACCCGGTCATCGCCTCGCCCAGGTCGTAAAGCGACGGGCGACGCGCCTGATAACCGCGCATGGTCAGGGACGAGCCCTCGGTCGAATGCTCGCAGAGTTGATCGCGAAATTCGGTCCAGCCGCGCAAATCCTTGTTTTGGAATTGTACCCGGGTCGGCCCTTCGGCGTAACCGGCGCCAACCGCCGCCATCCCCTCGGCGAGAATCCGGTCGGCCATGGTTTCGGCCTCGGATTTGAACTGGGCGCGGGCGTCGGGCTCGGCGCCATAACCGCAGCCGGCGACGACCAGCGACAGCGCCCGCTCGGGATAGTGCAGGCCGAAATGCAAGGTCGCGAAACCGCCCATCGACAAACCGACCACATGGGCCGTCTCGATGTCCAAGGCGTCCATCACCGCGCGAATGTCGTCGCGCGCGCGATCTTGGGAATAGGCCTCGACATCGCTTGGCACATCGGACGGATCGTAGCCCCGGGCGCTGTAGGTGACACAGCGATAGCGGCGCGAGAAATAGCGCACCTGCGGCTCCCAACTGCGGTGGTCGCCGGCGAATTCATGAACAAAAATAATCGGCGTGCCTTCGCCGCTTTGTTCGACATACAGCCGAATACCGTCATCGGTGGTGATATGCGACATGGGTCCTCCCGCGGGGTTGCAACGCCGACTGGCGCATTAATGTGGCATTGCGCGTAGCACCGGGGCAAGCCCCCAGACGCGATTAATGGCGGGCCAAAAAGGCCAGGATTTCGCGCGCGAAAGTGGCGCGGTCCTCACGCTCGGTGATGACATGGGGCGCGTCGGGGAAGCGCAACCCCTCGGCCTTGGCGATGCCGGCCTGCAAAGGCTCGGAAAAGCGCGGCGGCGTCATCTGGTCGCGGCCGGTGTGGATGATCAGGGCCGGCGCGGTGATGCGGTCCAAGCGGTCCAAGGTGTCATGGCCGACGGCCGCCTGGGTCAGGCGTTCCTGGGCCGCCAGATTGCCGTTCAATTCTTTCCACGGGCCGTCCGAACTCATCAATTTATCGGCCCGCGCGTTGACGAAGGCGGGGTCGAAACCCTCGATCACCACCAGCCGTTGGAAGGCGGCGAAACCCATCGTGCGGTGGACCTCCAGCCACAATTCCATCTGCCGGCGAAAATGCGTGTCGACGCGCGCCCAAGCGCCGGAATTGACTAGGCTGCGCACCAAATCCGGGCGGCGGATGGCGACCTCTTGGAAGATACAAGCGCCGATGCCGACGATGCCGACCAAATGCACCGGCGGCAGGCCGAGATGTTCGATCAGGCCGATCACATCGTCGGCGTAGAGGCCGGTGCTCGCCGGTACCTTGGGGTCGTCGCTGGACTCGCCAATCGCCCGGTGGTCGAACAGAATCACCTGGTGGCGGTCGATTAGCCCCTCCGGCACATGGCGTTCGCCGCCATGGCAAAAGGTCCCCCATCCGCCGGAACAAATCAGCGGGTCGCCCTGGCCATGGATTTCGTAATACATGGCATGGCCATTGATCTGCGCGACCGGCATCTTCCGCTCCCCTAAAGTGTTCCGGGCCGCCCCGGTCTGACGAGCGGCGAGCCTAGCAGGATTAGCCCGCCGGCGGAAAGCGTGATGACCCGCCCGGCCCTCGACAGGGACCGCCGCCGGCCTCATAATCGCCGCCGAAATTCCGCCCATTCCCCATGAAGGAGAGTTTGATGACCGCTTTTTGGCCAAATGGCGCGCGCCTCGCCCTGTCGGTCGTGGTGAATGTCGAAGAAGGTGCCGAAATGCGCGTCAGCGATGGCGACAAAGCGCCCGAACCGGTCGATGAATTGGGCGTCACCTTGAAGCGGCCGATCCGGGTGCATGGCAACGAAAGCAATTACCTTTATGGCATTAAGGCCGGCGCGCCGCGCATCATGAAGCTGCTCGACGACCATCAGATCACGGCCACCTTCACCGCCGCCGCCCTGGCCCTGGAGCGGGCGCCGGAGCTGGCCGCCGCCATCGCCGCCGGCGGTCACGAGGTGTGCAGCCATGGCTGGCGCTGGGTCCATCAGTTCCACATGGACGAAGCGACCGAGCGCGATTTCATCGAAAAGGCGACGCGCTCGATCGAACAAACCACCGGCCAGCGGCCGGTCGGCTGGCTGTCGCGCTATTTGCTGACCGAGAACACCCGCCGCCTGCTGCTTGAGGCCGGCTACACCTATCACATGGACGATTATTCCGACGATCAGCCGTTTTGGGAAACCGCCGACGGCCAGCCGATGTTGATCATGCCCTACGCCCTGGACAGCAACGACATGAAAATGTGGACGGCGCCGGCGTTGAGCCCGGCCGATTGGCTGCAATACGCCTGCGACAGTTTCGATTGGCTGTACCGCGAGGGCGCCGATCAGCCGCGCATGATGTCGCTCGGCCTGCACCTCCGGATCATCGGGCGGCCCGGGCGCATCGGCTATTTTGAGAAATTCCTGCGACATGTCGCGGCCCATGACGGCGTGTGGATTGCCACACGCGCCGAAATCGCCGAACATTGGCGGCGCACCCACCCCTTCACGCCAACGGAGACGGCACCATGATGGATCCGGTGAAACGGTTCAAGGTCCGCTTGGTCGGCGCCATTGGCGGCATCGCATCGATTGCCGCCGCCATCAGCGAGCTATACCTGCGCCCGCAAGAGGGCACGCCCTTGCTGTGGGCGGTGGTTGGGGTGGTCATGCTCTTCGCCAGCTATTACCTCGGTAAATGGGATCAACAACGCCATGTCGACAATGACGAAAACGGCCCCCAACCATGACTTAGCCGACGCCGCGGCGGTCGCCGCCCATTACGGCGAACCCAGCGTCCTAGCCCGCGACAAGACCATGACGCGGCTCGACAAATACGCCCGCCAATTCATCGCCCGCGCGCCCTTCATGGTGATGGCGACGGCCAGCGCCGACGGCGATCTCGACGCCTCGCCCAAAGGCGACGCGCCTGGTTTCGTCCATGTCATCGACGACGTTACCTTGGCGATCCCCGACCGGCCCGGCAACCGGCGCGCCGACGGCGCCTACAACATCGTCGCCAGTGGCCGCATCGGCCTGTTGTTCATGATCCCCGGCATGAATGAGACCTTGCGCGTCAACGGCCGGGCCAGCATGACCACCGATCCGGCTCTGTTGGAACAATTGGTGGCCCAGGGTAAACCGCCGGTGGCCGCCTGCCGGGTGGCGATCGAGGAGGTCTTCCTGCACTGCGCCAAGGCGTTGGTCCGCTCCAAGCTGTGGGATAGCGACCGGCACATGGACCGTGCCGAATTCCCACCCCTTGGCCATATGATCGCCGAGCAAATCGGCGCCGACGACCGCGACGGGGCCGAGGCGATGGTCCAGGATTCGCTGCGAAACAAACTTTATTAACGGCCGTCCGGTCGATCCCGCATGGTTCTGGCGCCGCCGACGCCTTCACCGGCGGCGGTCGGCTATACTTGGTCGCAAATCTAAGAACGGCCGCCAACCCAAGGAGGCAAACCATGAAGACCCCTATGATCCACGCGCCCGCCGGCGCCGCCACGCACCGTGGCCAAGGCGCCGGTCAATGATCGCCGTCATTTTTGAGGTTGAACCCGCCGACGACCAGCGCGCGCGATATTTCGACATCGCCGCGACCTTGCGGCCGCAGTTGAGCGAAATTGACGGTTTCATTTCGATTGAACGGTTTCAATCGCTCAGCGACGAGCGCCGTATTTTGTCGCTATCCTTCTGGCGGGACGAGGCCGCTGTCACCGCTTGGCGCAACCTGGAACCCCATCGCGCCGCGCAGGCCACCGGCAGATCGGGTGTTTTTCGCGATTACCGCCTGCGCGTCGCCGAAGTCACCCGCGACTACGGCATGACGGCGCGCGACCAGGCGCCCGCCGATTCCGCGCGCCATCACGGCGCCCCGGCGCCAGACCGGCCGCCTACACCAGCAAATTGAGATAGGAACCACGCGGCGCGCCGCGGTCCAGCGCGTTATTCGCCAAAAGATCGAGAAGGCGCATGATCTGGGCCTCGACATCGGCCCGGCTGGTGGCCGTCGGCAGGCGCCGCGGGGCGGGCCGGCGCGGCGGCGGGGCCGATGGCGCGGCGGGACGCACAGCGGCGGCGCGGCGCGGCGGCGGGCGGCGCGGGCCGCCGGGTGATCCAGGGCCTGGCGGACGAAGGGCCATGCTGTTTCCCCAAGGGTGACCGGCCGGCGGCATGGAACGCCGCGCGGCTTACCGGAGCCGGATTATAGCTGACGGCTGCCGCCGCCCAAATACCCTTCCAACCGATCCAGACCCGCGCGCAAAGTCTCCGGCCGCGAGGCGAAACAAAGCCGCAAATAGCCCTCGCCCTGCGGGCCGAAAGCGATGCCCGGTGCCAGGCCGACCTGGCGTTGATCCAAAATTTTTCGGCAAGTGGCCAGGCTGTCGGTCATGCCCTCCACCTCGAAAAAAGCATAAAAGGCGCCGGCCGGGGCATGGGCCCGTACCCGCGGCCAGGACGCCAACCGGTCCATTACGATGTCACGCCCCTGCCGGCAGCGGGCGCGCAAATCGGCGATCACCGGGTCACCTTGTTCCAAGGCGGCGATGGCGCCGCGTTGCAAAAACA
>NZLB01000048.1 GCA_002694075.1 Nisaea sp. | reverse complement strand
CAGCGCGGCCACCTCGATGACGCGGATATGCGGGCCTTGCGGAAAGGTCAAAACATCGCCGACCCGCACCACCTGGTGCGATTTTGAGACCACCTGGCCGGACAGACGCAGGCGGCCACCCTCTAAAAGCTTGGTCGCCAAGCTCCGGGATTTGAAAAAACGCGCGCACCACAACCACTTGTCCAAGCGTTGGCGGGCGCCGGTGGTGGCCGCGTCGGTCATTTTTTCAGTTTCAGGTTGGCCAAGACCGCGAAAGGAGAATGGGGGTCGATCTTGGGTTCGGCGCGGCGTTCGCGCGGCGAACGATTTTGCCCGCTTGGCGGCGGTTTGCCCTTACGATTTTTTTTGCGAGGTTTTTGGCCATCGCCGTGCGGTTTCGCCGATCCGGCCTCGCCCGTGGCCGCCGCCGGGGGCTCGGCTTGGCTCTCACTTGGCGGCGCGGCGGCGCTGTCGGTGGCGGTCGCCGCACCATCGACCGGCGGCGCCGCGGCGGTGGTTTGGGCCGTGCCCTCGGCCGAATCCCGCCGTCCGCGCGGCTTGCCGCGGGGGCGGGTTTTGCCGCGCTTCTGGAACACCGGCGTGCCGTCGTCTTCGGCGCTGTTCTTGCGGTAACCAAGATCGCCCAGAATGACCGCCATTTCCTCATGGGTGGCACCCAACAGAGACAGCATTTCCTCGTTGACCTTAAACGGCCCCTCGCGCGCCACGCGGCGGATGGCGGCGGCGACGCGCTCTAACATATCGATGCGCACCGCTTTGCCGCCGACGCGGGCGTAGCCAATCGCGCGGTCGAATTCAACGGGGATGGTCGGATCGCGGTCGACCGACACGCGGCCTTCCGGCGGCGGCGGATAGCCGTCGCCGGCGTGGGCCGCCCATAGGCGCGCCCGCATGGCGATGGCGCGCGGCTTCAGCATGTCGCCGAGATAGATATTTTCGGTGCCAAAGCGNAATCCAAGCTGGCCAAGGGCGCGGCGTTGTTCGTCGCTTAAATCTTTGACCATGTTGCTGACCGCGCCGAACGCGACCGAGCCTAGGTTTTCGATCGCTTGAAACAGAATGCCGCGGNTGCCGCCGTCGAGTGTTTCTTGGGCCAGGGCGTCGCGTAACNGCACCAGGCTGGGCGCGTCGGCCGCCAAGCGGTCGGNGAACCAGGCGGCGAGGCGGGCCTCNACGCGTTCGCGGCGGGCACCATCCAAGCTGTCGTCGCACAGCGCCTCTAGCCGCGGGTGGAGGCGNTCATGCCCGGCGNTCAGCTTGGCGATGGCCGCGCCCCGCCAGGTCACCTGACCGGCGTCNTCGAAGTCGAGGGTGCCGTCNGGAGCNTCGACCAATTGGCNGACGCGGCGCTCCAACTCCTGCGGCAGCACGCGGCGGGCGGCCGCCAACACGATTTTGTCGCGGTCGTTTTGGCCATCGTCGGGGTAAAACCGCAAGCCGCGCATCTCGCCGACCCGATGGCCCTCGACAATCACTTCACCGTCGTTTTTGACGGCCGCCACCAGGTCTTCCTGGTCGGTCAGCTTTTGGCTCAAAACGGCGGCGCGGCGGTCGACGAAACGCTCGGTGAGGCGCTCGTGCAAGGCGTCGGATAGGCGGTCCTCGATGCTCCGCGCGCGCTGCTGCAAGTCGGCNGGATCGTCGACCCACTCATTGCGATGGCTGACATAGGTCCAGGTNCGCACTTGCGAGATGCGGTTGACCAGTGTGTCGATNCCTCCATCCAGCCGATCCAACCCGGTCATCTGNTCGTTGACCCAATCCATCGGCAGGCGNTCCGCGTCGCGGGCCAGATATTGAAAGATCTGAGCCAGCAGGCGCGGATGGCTGTCGGTCATGTTTTTATGGAAATCTGGAATTTGGCAGACATCCCATAGCAANCGGAGTCGCGCNGGCGATTGCGCCAACGCNACGACCTCCGGCATGCGCGCCANGCTTTCCANGGCGCGTTGGTCCTCGGCTTCACGCTTTCGGATCAACACCTCTTCGCGTGGCCGTTCCTCCAAGCTCATCTGCAGATCGCGGATTGAGTTGAAGCTAAGATCGCGGTTGCGCCAGTAGAGGCCCTTCACCGGATCAAATTCATGGGCCTCGATGGCTTCGACCAATTCGGGCTCGATCTCCTGGAGATCGGCGGTCACGCCAAAGGTGCCGTCATTCATGTGGCGCCCGGCACGGCCAGCGATTTGGGCCAATTCCGGGGCGGTTAGNTTGCGCGGAAAGCGCCCGTCGAATTTGCGGTCGGCGGCAAAGGCGACATGGTCGACATCCATATTCAGCCCCATGCCGATAGCGTCGGTGGCGATCAGATAGTCCACCTCGCCGGCTTGGTACATGGCCACTTGGGCGTTNCGCGCGCGCGGGCTCAGNGCCCCCATCACCACCGCCGCNCCGCCACGTTGGCGGCGC
The DNA here is from genome assembly GCA_002694075.1 of Nisaea sp. Classification (GTDB taxonomy): domain Bacteria; phylum Pseudomonadota; class Alphaproteobacteria; order Thalassobaculales; family Thalassobaculaceae; genus TMED26. The sequence continues at coordinate 15,612 of NZLB01000048.1, read as the reverse complement.
ACCAATTCGGCTAGCACGTAAACGTCCTGGACCGAAAACGCGACCACCGCGCTACGCCGTGGCAAGCGACTGATTTTGGTCGCCCCGGAATAGGCCAGGCGCGAAAAACGCGGCCGGGTGACAATCGCCGCGTNGGGGATCAGCCGGTGAACNAGGCCGCGAACGGTGGCGGCACCCAGGAACATGGTCTCGACTTTGCCGCGGGCATGCAGNAGGCGATCGGTGAAGACATGACCGCGCTCGGGGTCGGCGGCCAGTTGGATTTCATCGACCGCCAGAAATTCCACGTCGTGGTCGAGCGGCATCGCCTCGACGGTGCAAATGAAATAGCTGGCNTGCGGTGGAAGGATTTTTTCCTCGCCGGTGATCAGTGCCACGGTCGCGCGGCCCTTNTTGGCGACCACTCGGTCATAGTTCTCGCGCGCCAAAAGNCGCAATGGAAAACCAATCATGCCGCTGGCGTGGCCCAGCATGCGCTCGATCGCCAAATACGTTTTNCCGGTGTTGGTCGGCCCAAGCACGGCCGTCACGCGGGTTTGTGCAGCGCTCACTGTCATAGCTCCAGGAGTAACGCGCGGCGGGCGGAGGGGCAAGGCCCGCGATAACCGGACGCGGCGCCGCTTGACAATTTTTCNGNTCTGCCCTATNTANCGNNTCAGCGCCGATTTGAGCTCCAGCTTGCGGGCGCTTTAGAAATGCAGCTAAAGAGGGTTTTGACACCCCCTCCCGTTGGCTGCGGCTGAGGGGTTTTTTATGCCCTCCACCGCCAGGGTAGATGTGGTTTTTCCCTCTTTGGCTGCGTCATTCGCACCGGGCCCCACGGCCCGCTAAAGAGGAGACCGAAGATGACTGCGTCCACGTATCGCGCCGAAACCTTGGCGTTGCATGCCGGCTATCGCGCCGATCCGGCCACCGGGTCTGTCGCCGTGCCAATTTATCAGACCACCAGCTACCAATTCGACAGCACCGAGCACGCCGCCGATCTGTTCGCCTTGAGACAGCTCGGTAATATTTATACCCGCATCATGAACCCCACTTGTGATGTCTTGGAACAGCGGGTGGCCGCTCTCGAAGGGGGCGCCGCCGCGCTCGCCGTCGCCTCNGGCCAAGCGGCCTCGGCCCTGGCGGTGCAGAACCTGGCGCGGGCCGGCGACAACATTGTCAGCGCCACCGACCTCTATGGCGGCACCTGGAANTTGTTCGCCAANACCCTNNNGGANCANGGGATCGANGTNCGTTTNGTCGACCCGGCCGANCCNGCGGCNTTCGCNCNGGCGAGCGACGAACGNACCCGNGCNTTNTANGCCGAAACCCTGCCCAATCCNAANCTGCAGGTGTTTCCNATCAAAGANGTCGCCGATATCGGTCGCCCGTTGGGGATTCCATTGATCGTCGACAACACGGCGGCGCCGCTNCTGTGCCGGCCCTTCGACCATGGCGCGGCGGTGGTGGTCTACTCGACCACCAAATATATNGGCGGCCACGGCACCTCGATCGGCGGGTTGATCGTCGATGGCGGTAATTTCCCTTGGGAAGAGCACGCGGCGCGGCAACCGGCNCTCAACACGCCGGACGCCTCCTATCACGGTGCGGTCTGGACCGAAGCGGTCAAACCGATTGGCCCGGTCGCCTTCGCGATCAAGGCACGCACCACCTTGTTACGCGATCTGGGCGCGGCCTTGTCGCCGTTCAACGCCTTCCAAATCATCCAGGGCTTGGAAACCTTGGCCTTGCGGATTCGCGCCCACAGCGAAAACGCCGCCCGGGTAGCTGACTTTTTGGCCGATCACCCGGCGGTCACGCGGGTCATCTATCCAGGTCGACAGGAGGGGGTCGCAAAGACCCGGGCGGACACCTATTTGACCGGCGGTTACGGCGGTTTGGTCGGCTTCGAACTGGCTGACGGGGCGGATGCCGGGCGACGCTTTATCGACGCCCTGAAGCTGTTCTATCACGTCGCCAATATTGGCGACGCGCGCTCGCTGGCGATCCATCCGGCGACCACCACCCACAGCCAATTGGCGCCTGAAGAGCAAGCGCTCAGCGGGGTATCGCCGGGTTATGTGCGCCTGTCCATCGGCATCGAGCATATCGACGATATTCTCGGCGATCTGGACCAGGCGTTGACCGTCGGCGGCCAACGGGTGGCCGCCGAATAACCACGGGCGGCGGCCGGCGCTATAACGCGTTGGTCGCTACTCGCCGGCGGCCACCGGCGCCGCCTCGGCCGCACGCGGGGCGGCGAAGACGCGATCATGGCTGAGCGAGGGAACTTTGCCGCGCGCCTTGGCGACATCGGCGAGGTCGATTTCGGCGGTGATCACGCCGGGCGCCTCGCCGGCATCGGCCAAAACCTCGCCCCAGGGCGCGACAATCACGGAATGGCCATAGGTTCGCCGGCCCTCGGCGTGGGTGCCGGTCTGGGCCGCCGAAATGATGAAGGCGCCATTCTCGATCGCCCGCGCCCGTTGCAGGACATGCCAATGGGCTTGGCCGGTGACCTTGGTGAAGGCCGCCGGCGCGGTGATCATGCCGGCGCCGGCTTGGGCCAAGGTGCGGTAGAGCGCCGGGAAGCGAATGTCATAGCAGATGGTCATGCCCAGCGGCCCCCATGGGGTGGCCGCCAGCACCGCCTCGGTGCCGGGTTCATAGGTGTGCGATTCCCGATAGGTGGCGCCATCGCCGACCTGCACGTCGAACATGTGGATCTTGGAATAGCGCGCGACAATAGCGCCGTCCGGTCCGACCAAAAAGCTGCGGTTGGAGAGTTTATCGCCGTCGAGTTTGATGGAAATCGAGCCGATCAACAGCCAGCACGACAGCTCGTCGGCTAAGGCGCGGAAGGCGGCTAGGACCGTATGGCTGTCCTCTAGTTCGGCCTTTTCCAAAGCCAGCGAGCGCTTGGGCTCAAACATACCGACGATTTCAGGGGTGGTGATGAAATCGGCGCCGCGTGCCGACGCCTCGCGGATCATCGGTGAAATCTCGGCCACGTTATCGGCCGGATCGCGTTTGGAATTGGTTTGCACACAGGCAACGGTGAGTTTGCTCACGGCCGTTCTCCTTCGCTCAGCCAGGGGCGGCGGCGGCGAGCAGGGGATCCAGGCCCCCCTCGGCCTCCAGTGCGGCAAGGTCGTCCGAGCCGCCGATATGCGCGCCGTTGATGAAAATCTGCGGCACCGTTCGCCGGCCCGCCGCACGGTCCAGCATTTCCGTGCGTTTGGCTGGTTGCTCGTCTAGGTCGTATTCGACGAACTCGACGCCCTTTTCGGTCAGCAACCGTTTGGCCCGATAACAGAAACCGCAAAACATAGTGGTGTAGATTTCGACCGTGGCCATCTCGTTTCCCCATTTGATACGGCGGGCGACCGCGCCCACCGAGAAAGGCAAAATACGCACCGCGTCGGGTTCCGTCCAGTCACCCGTCCGCGCTCAAGCGGGCGGCGCCACCCGCGCCAGGGTCAAGGCATCGACGGTGCCGGCGCCGGCGGCCAATAAGGCGCGGGCCGAGGCCGCCAAGGTCGCGCCCGAGGTATGCACGTCGTCGACCAACAACACGTGCCGGCCGGCCGGCCGTGGGCGGCCCGCCGGCGGTACGGCGAAGGCGCCGCGCAGATTGCGCCGCCGGGCGGCCGCGCTCAAACGCCCTTGGGGCGGCGTCGCGCGCTGGCGCACCAGGATATCGGTGGCGACCTGGGCTCGTGTCACCCCCGGTAGGGCGAAAGCGAGGGCGGCGGCCTGGTTGAAGCGGCGCGCGAACAGCCGCCGACGGTGCAGGGGCACCGGAATGATCACCTCCGCGTCGGCCAGCAAAGGCGCGCCGGCGCGCGCCATCCACGCCGCCAGCGGCCCGGTCATATGCATCTGGTCGGCGTATTTCAGCCCCAGAATCATCGACTTGGCGAGATCGCCATAGACCAGCGCCGCCCGCGCCCGGCGAAACGGCGGCGGTGTCGCCAGGCACGGGGCGCACACCCGCTGACCGGGATCGTCAAAGGCGAAGGGCCGGCCGCAGCGGTCGCATTGCGGGGCGGTGATAAAATCGACCTGCCGCCAACAAGCGATACACAGCCCGGCGCTTTCGCCAACCACCGCGCCAAAGGCCAAGCAGCGCGGCGGCAAGATAAAATCGCGGGCACGCGCCAATCCCAACCGGATATGGACCAAAGGACGCATGCCACCGCCATGGACAGGCGAAGGCGTTTTTTGCATAACCCGGCGATGACCGCCTTGCCGCAGATTTTCGACCGCCGCCTGTTGCGCCACCGCCTGGCGCGCGCCGCCGATGGCTGGGCGGGCCATGATTTTTTGCGCCGCGAGATGGTCGAGCGCTTGGCCGACCGCTTGCTCGACCTGGATCGCCGCTTCGCGCGCGCGGTTGAGATCGACGCCCGCGACGGCTTGTTGGCGGCCCATCCCGCGGTCGCCGCGCGGGTCGCTCGTTTGGATAGTTTGGCGTTGACCGCCAAGCTGGCCGACGGTCGGCGGCCGGCGGCGGTCGCCGATGGCGAGGCGCTACCGCTCGCCGAAGGCGCGTTGGACGCGCTGTTCAGCGTTGGCGGCTTGCATGCGATGAATGATTTGCCGGGCTGTTTGGTGCAAATCCGCCGCGCTTTGGTAAGTGACGGTCTGTTTCTGGGGGTCATTTATGGCGGCGAGAGTTTAAGCGAACTGCGCGCCGCCATCACCGCCGCCGAGAGCGAGGTCGAGGGCGGCGTCAGTCCACGCGTCGCCCCCAGCGTCGACGTGCGCGACCTGGGCGGGTTGCTGCAGCGCGCCGGCTTCGCCCTGCCGGTGGTCGACGCCGACCGATTGACGGTGACCTATGACGATGTTTTCGCCCTGATGCGCGATTTGCGCGGCATGGCCGAGGGTAACCTGCTTCACGGGCGGCGGCGCGACTTTAGCCGCCGGGCCACCTTCCTGCGCATGGCCGAAATCTACCATGCCCGCCACGCCACCGCTGACGGGCGGGTCGCGGCCACTTTCGAGCTTTTGTTCATGACCGCCTGGGCGCCTGGCGCCGGCCAGCAACGCCCGCTCCGCCCGGGCAGCGGCGACCGGGCGCTGGGGGACGCGCTCAGATAATGTGGGCGACCCGATACCGGGATGACGTGCGGTCGACGGGGTGACATGCCCGCTATTGGCGCGTAAACTTGGTGCCATGGATACGACTGCGACGGGCCAGGAATTTCGCGAGGATCGCCGCCGGCAGGCCGCGCCTTTGCCGGGGTCGACGGTGCGCGCGCTATCGGCCATTAACCCGTGGCGCGCCGCCTGGTCGATTGCCGAAACCGTCGGGGTGATTCTGGTCGCCATCGCCTTCGCCGTGACCTATTGGCAGATTTGGGTGATCGTACCGGTGGTGGTCCTGATCGCCAGCCGCCAACAGGCGCTGTTCGTGCTGGTCCATGACGCCGCTCATTACCGCATGTTCAAAGCGCGCTCGCTGAATGATTTGGCGGGCCGGTTGCTGGCCATGCCGGTCGGTATCTCGATGTGCACCTATCGGGTGGTGCACCGTTTGCACCACAATCATTTATTCGAACGGCGCGACCCCGATATGGCGCTGATCGCCGGTTACCCGCGCGGCAAACGCTATTTGTTCGGCAAGCTGGTCAAAGATATGGCCGGGCTGACGGCGTGGAAGACGTACAAATATTTTTTTGGCGCGCCGGTCATCAACGATGACGCGGCGGCCGCCAACCGGCCCCTAGACGATACCGCGCCGGCGCTGCGCCGGGCCGCCCGTCATGACCGTTGGTGGGTGGTCGCCTGGCATTTGGCGGCGTTGGCGGCGGCCATCGCCAGCGGCTATTGGGTGGAGTATTTGGTGCTGTGGGTGCTGCCGCTGGTCACCGTGCTGCAGGCGATTTTGCGCTTGCGCGCGATCCTCGAACATGGCGCGGTCACCGACACCGGCTCGCCCCTGACCGCGGCGCGCACCAATCTGGGGCCGGCTTGGCTGATGTGGTTTTTGTTCCCGCATCACGTCAACTACCACATCGAACATCATCTGTTGCCGTCGATTCCGCACTACAATCTGCCGCGTTGCCACGCTGAATTAGCCGCCGCCGGCGCCCTCGACAGGGCTGAAGTGCGGCGCGTCGGCAGCAGTCTGGCGCGGGTCTTGGCGGATCCGGCGCCGGCCTGATGGCGGTGATGTCGGAAAGCTTTCTGTTCCAGGCCCATGGGGTGTTTGGGATCGTCGCGGCGGTGTGCGCGGCGGCGGCGGCGCTCTTGCCCAAGGGTGGGCTTTGGCATCGCCGGGCCGGCCAGGCTTTTTTGGTCGCGTTGACGATTTTTTTCGTCGCCGGCGCCTCGGTCGCCGTCGGCCGCGCCAATATCTTCATGCTGACGGTTGGTGTGCTGGCCTATTACCTGGCGCTGTCGGGGGTTCGCGCCCATACCCGGGCGCGGACCGCGCGGGGTGCCTATGCGGCGTGGACACGGATCGGCCCAATCGACCGCGGCAGCGCCCAGGTGATGGTGCTAGTTGGCGCGGCGGCGGCGGCTTGGGGCGTATTCGCCTGGCCGCGGGAGCCGGCCGCCCCGGCGCTGGTGGTTTTGGGGCTGGGCGGGGCCGTTTTGGCGCTTGGCGATTTGCGCCGTTTGCGGCGGCCGGGCGGTGCTCGGTCCGACCGGATCCGTGGCCATGGACGGCGCATGGTGGCGGCGGTCGCGGTGATGGCGGTGGGCTTCGGCACGGTGGTCATTCCCCATGGATCCTTCAGCCTCCGCGCGGCGAGCTTGGCGGCGGTCGCCGCAGCGTGCATATTTCTCGCTGATCGTTACGCCCGGCGCTGGGCGGCGCGCCATCGCGCCGAACAACAACAAAAACAACAACACGAGGGAAATGACGGTGGACCACCAACAACGCGCGGGTTTGCGCCGACGACGGGCGGCGCGCATCGCTGAGACTTTGGCACGGGTACGGGTTTTGGACCCGGGCACGGCGGCCGCGCCAGCGCATTTGGCGGCGATCAAAACCGAAATGATTAAGTTGGCCGGCTGTGGGCTGTTCGATCTTGCCGATTTCCCGCCGACGGCCGATGGCGGCGATGTCACCTATCTCTTGCACCATGACCCCGACGGCCGCTTTGGGCTGTATTTGATGTGCGGCCGTCACTGCGCGCCGGTGCCGCCCCATGACCATAAAACTTGGGCGGTGATTGCCGGCATCCGCGGCGTCGAAACCAACACGCTCTACCGCCGTGAAGGCGGTCTGGACGGGGACGAGGAAACCGTGTCGCCGCGCGCCGAGATCGCGGTCACGCCCGGTCGGGCCATTGCCCTCGGTCCGTGCGACGTGCATACCATTCGCTTCGATGGCGGCGCCCAGGTAACGGCCACGCTGCATCTTTATGGCCGGGCTTTGGACCGGATAACCGAACGGGTGAAATTCACCGCCGGCGGGGTGCTCGACGGCACCTATCGGACACGCGCCGAGGATTGCGTGCTGGCGCCGCAAATCTAGTTTCCGCGAAACTTATTTCGAAAGGGCCCTTCAATGGTCGCATTGCAGCATCACGTGGCGGCGTTCAATACCGCCAAGGCTTCGGAAAACTTGATCCATGACGACGCCACCGCGCGCCGTTTCGGGTTCACTGGCGGGTTGGTGCCGGGGGTTGAGGTTTACGCCTATATGACCCATCCGGCGGCCCGCCATTGGGGCCGCGCTTGGCTGGAAAGCGGCTGGCTGTCGGCGCGGTTCATCAAGCCGGTCTATGACGGCGAACGCGCCGAGATCACCGCCGATGAAGCCGAGGATGGCACGCTGGCGATCACGGTGCGGGTCGGCGACCGGCTCTGCGCCACCGGCAACGCCGGCATGACCGAGGCGCCGTTGGCGCCGATCGCCGATATCGCGGCGGTGCCCCTGCCGGCCGCCGATGACCGGTCGCCGGCCTCCTTCGACAGCTTGGTGGCCGACAGCGTGCTGGGCGAGGTTAGTTTCGACGCGAGTCCCGCGGCCTTGGCCGCGTATCACCAGGCGGTTGGCGAGGATCTGTCCCTCTACGGCGATGGCGGGCCGGTCCATCCGGGACTTTTGCTGCGCCTGGCCAATGCCGCGCTGAAGGATAATGTGCGCCTGGGACCGTGGATTCATGTTGGCAGCCAGGCGCGCCACCGCGCCCTCGCCGCGCCCGGCGCGCGGCTGACCGGGCGGGCGCGGGTGGCCCGGACCTATCGCCACAAGGGCCATGGTTTCGTCGATTTGGATGTGATCGTCGCCGACGGTGCAACGCGCGTTATGGAAGCGCGACATGTGGCGATTTTCGCGCCGCGCCAGGTGAGCCAGCCGGAGGCGGCGCATTCCGGCGCTTGATCTCGCCGCGGTCGCCGAAAACCTCGGCGCCGTCGCGGGAACCTGGGCCTGGGCGGCGGTTGTCGCGGCGGTGGTTTTGGCCGGCGTGGTGCGCGGCTTTGCCGGCTTTGGCGCGGCGATGATCATGATGCCGGTGCTGGCCGCCGTGCTCGGCCCGGTAGTGGCGGTGCCGACCCTCGCGGTTATGGATTCGTTGATGACCTTGCCGTTGGTGGCGCGCAACGTCCGACACTGCGACTGGCGGTCGGTCGGCCTGTTGACGGCGGCGACGGCGGCGGCCATGCCGCTCGGTGTGTGGGCGTTGGTGGTGATCGACCCCGTTTATATCCGCTGGGCCTTGAGCGGCTTTATCGCCGCCGCGGTGGCGGTGATGGCCAGCGGCTGGCGGTTTCGCGGGCGCGCCTCCGCCGGCGTGACCCTGGCGGCGGGCGGTACCGGCGGCTTTCTCAGTGGCGCCATCGGCATGGCCGGCCCGGTGATTGTCACCTTTTGGCTGGCCGGCCAGAGTGACGCGGCGGCGGCCCGGCGCAACATCATCGTTTATTTTGGCGTGTCGGGCGTGGTCAGCCTGGCGATCTTCCTGACCGGCGGGCTGATGACCGGCCAGGTATGGCTCCTGATCGCCATTTTGGCGCCCATTTACGGGCTGTCGCTATGGCTTGGCGCGCGACTGTTCGGCCGTGCCAGCGAACAGGCCTTTCGGCGTTTCGCCCTTGGTCTGATCGCTTTGGTGGCGGCTTCCAGTTTGGTGATTTAAGCGCTCACCAACTGCCGGTGTTTTCCATCGACGCCCAGGGTTCGGCTTTTTCCAGGGCCTCGCCTTTTTGCAAAAGCTCGACCGAGATGCCATCGGGCGAACGGACAAAGGCCATGCGGCCGTCGCGCGGCGGCCGGTTGATGGTCACGCCGCCATCCTGGAGCTGCTGACAAAGGGCGTAAATATCATCGGTCTCAAAGGCCAGATGGCCGAAATTGCGCCCGCCGGTGTAATCCTCCGGGTCCCAGTTATAGGTCAGCTCGAGCACCGGCGCCTTGGTGTCGGCGGCGGTGTCGGCGTCGCCCGGGGCGGCCAGGAAGATGTTGGTGAAACGGCCGGCCTCGCTGTCGTAGCGGCGAATTTCGACCATCCCCAATTTGTTGCAGTAAAAGTCCAGCGAGGCTTTTTCGTCGCTGACGCGAACCATGGTGTGCAGATAGCGCATGGCGGAAGCTCCTGATTTGGCGGCCGAGTTACGAGATGCGGTTTTGGCGGTTGTCGATCAGGTCGTCAACCACCGTCGGGTCGGCCAGTGTCGATGTGTCGCCCAGATTGCCGAAATCGTCCTCGGCGATTTTACGCAGAATGCGGCGCATGATTTTGCCCGAGCGCGTCTTCGGCAGGCCTGGCGCCCATTGCAGCCAATCGGGGCTGGCGATCGGGCCGATTTCCTTGCGCACCCATTGCACCAACTCGCGCTGCAGGGTCTCGGTCGGCTCGGTGCCGACGTTCAAGGTGACATAGGCGTAGATGCCCTGGCCCTTGATCTCATGGGGCGCGCCGACCACCGCGGCCTCGGCGACCTCATGGTGGGCGACCAGGGCGCTTTCCACCTCGGCGGTGCCCATGCGGTGGCCGGAGACATTGATCACGTCATCGACGCGGCCGGTGATCCAGTAATAACCGTCGGCGTCTCGGCGGCAGCCGTCACCGGTGAAATAACGGCCGGGGAAGGTGGCGAAATAGGTCTGCACGAAGCGGTCGTGGTCGCCGTAGACGGTTCGCATCTGGCCGGGCCAACTGTCGGCGATGCACAGGTTGCCTTCGGTGGCGCCGGTCAACTCGCCGCCCTCGCCGTCCACGATCAGCGGTTGGATGCCGAAAAACGGCCGTGTTGCCGAGCCCGGCTTGAGCGCCGTCGCGCCCGGCAGCGGGGTGATCAAAATGCCGCCGGTCTCGGTTTGCCACCAAGTGTCGACAATCGGGCAGCGGCCGTCGCCAACGACGTTGTAATACCACAACCAAGCTTCCGGGTTGATCGGCTCGCCGACCGAGCCAAGCAGCCGCAGGCTGGATCGGTCGGTGGCCGTGACCGGCGCGTCGCCCTCGCGCATGAGGGCGCGAATGGCGGTCGGCGCGGTGTAGAAAATGTTCACCTGGTGCTTGTCGCAGACCTGCCAAAAACGGCGCGAGTCGGGGTAATTGGGCACGCCCTCGAACATCAAGGTGGTGGCCCCGTTGGCGAGCGGCCCATAGACGATATAGCTGTGCCCGGTGACCCAACCGACATCGGCGGTACACCAATAGATCTCGCCGTCCTTGTAGTCGAAGACATATTGATGGGTCATCGAGGCGTAGACCAGATAGCCGCCGGAGGTGTGCATCACGCCCTTCGGCTTGCCGGTCGAGCCGGAGGTGTAGAGGATGAACAGCGGGTCCTCGGCGTTCATCTCTTCCGGCGGGCAATCGGCCGAGGCCGTCGGCACGACGTCATGGTACCAATGGTCACGGCCGGCGGTCATGTCGACGGCGCCGCCGGTGCGTTTGACGACGACCACGCTCTGGCACATCGGACAGCTTTCCAGAGCCTTGTCGGTATTGGCTTTGAGCGGGATCGGCCGACCGCCGCGCACCCCCTCGTCGGCGGTGATGACCATCGAGCTGTCGCAATCCTGGATCCGTCCGGCCAGGGCGTCGGGCGAGAAGCCGCCGAACACCACCGAGTGAATGGCGCCGATACGGGCGCAGGCCAGCATGGCGACGGTGGCCTCCGGGATCATCGGCATATAGATGGTGATGCGGTCGCCCTTCTTTGCGCCCAAACCCTTCAGCGCGTTGGCCAGGCGGCAGACCTCGGCGTGCAATTCGCGGTAGGTGATATGTTTGTCATCGGCCGGGTCGTCACCTTCCCAGATGATCGCGGTCTGGTCGCCGCGCGTCGCCAAATGGCGGTCCAGGCAGTTGGCGGCGACGTTCAAGGTGCCGTCGTAATACCATTTGATATGCAAATCATCGGCGGCGTAGGAGACGTCTTTGATCTGGCTATAGGGTTTGATCCAGTCGATGCGCTTGCCGTGCTCGGCCCAAAACGCCTCCGGGTCGGCCAGCGAGGCGGCGTACATCGCCTGATATTGGGCGTCGTCGACCAAGGCCGCGCGGGCGGTCTCGGTGGGCACCGGGAAAAGCTGTTCGTCGGTCATCATCTCGCTCCCTGTTGGGCGGTCGTCGCCGCGCCAGTCAAAGTATCCATATTCGTCGCCGGATCACAAGTTGGCCTTGGCGATCAGTTCGGCCAAATCGGCCGCCGTGTCGTGGTCGATTACCCGCCGGGCGATGTCATAAGCGAAGCCGGCGCGGGCCAGGGCGGCGAGGTCGCGTTGGCGGAAATCGCCGACCTTGTCGGGCGGCCGAAACGGGCCGAGGCGGCGGCGCTGGGCCAGACGGCAGGCGGCGATGAACTCCAGGTCCTCGTTTTCGACCTCGGCCTCGTGCTCGGCCAGGGCGGCGGCGATGTCGGGGGCGGCAACGCCCTTTTGCCGCAACCCCATGGCGATCGCCCGGCTTGACGCCCCGCGCCGCCGCAGGCTGGTCACCCGCGCCGCCGCGTAGGCGCGGTCGTCGAGCAGGCCGGCGGCTTCGAAGCGGGTGACCAATTCATCGATCAGACGGGCGCCTTCCTCCGGATCGGTGTCATGGACCAGAGCCGAACGCCGCACCCGGCGCATCAGCACCCGGCGCAGGTTGTCGGCCGAACTGGCGTAGCGCTCAAGGTAGTGGAGGGCCGCGTTGTGCAAGGATTGCTGGGTCACCTTGCGCGGCTGCCGGCGTTTGCGGGGGGTCTTGGACGGCTCGGACATGGGCCGATTATTGCAGTTCACGGCGCCCACGACTATGGTGCCGCCATCTTCGTGGCGCCGCCCGGCGCGCGACCTTTTCGCTGCTTCAGGCCGTTGCCCTTATGCCGCCCCGCGCGACCGACCATAAAGTTGACTGGCGTATCGAGGCGCGCCCCATCGGCCAGGTCAATTGGACCGGCATGTGGACACTCTATCTGCGCGAAGTGCGGCGGTTTTTCAAAATGCTGCTGCAGGCGGTTTTGGCGCCGATTGTCACCTGTCTGTTGTTCCTGGCGATTTTCACCATCGCGTTTGGCGATGGCCGCGGCGTCGCCGGGCTGGATTATGGCACCTTTCTGGCGCCCGGGTTGATTATGATGAGCGTGATCCAGCAATCCTTCGCCAATTGTTCGTCGTCCCTGATCTCCGCCAAAATTGTCGGCAATATCGTCGATACCATGATGGCGCCGCTGGGACCGGGCGAGTTGTTGGTGGCCTATGCTCTCAGCGGGGTGACGCGCGGGCTGATCGTCGCGCTCGGCGCCGGCGGCGCGCTGGCGCTGTTCGTCGATTTTCCGCCGGTCGCCTGGGGTTGGGCCACTTATTTCGTGCTGATGAGCGCGCTGACCATGGCCCTGGCCGGGATCGTCGCCGGCCTTTGGTCGGAGAAATTCGACCATCTTTCGACGGTCACGAATTTCGTGATCACGCCGCTCGCCTTTCTGTCGGGCACGTTTTATTCGGTCGAGCGCTTGCCTGGGATGTGGCGGGAATTGGCGACGGTCAATCCGTTGTTTCACATGATCGACGGTTTTCGCCACGCGCTGATCGGTTGGTCCGACAGCGCGCCTTGGGTGGCCGCCCTGGTGATCGCGGCGAGCGCGCTTGTCACCGGCGGGTTGTGTTATCGTTTGCTGCGAATCGGTTATAAGCTGAGAACATGAACGCGCCAGCGACAGCCCCCCGCGGCACCGGCATTCTTCCCAGTCAGAGCTTGCGGGCGATGATCGCGCGCGGCGAGATCGCCGCCGACCCGGCGATTGACGAGGCGCAGATTCAGCCGGCCTCCATCGACCTGCGCCTCGGCACCGTCGCCTACCGGGTGCCGGCCAGCTTCCTGCCCGGGCCGGCGGCGACGGTGGCCGACAAATTGGCCGGCCTGTCGATGCATGAAATCGACCTGACCGGCGGCGCGGTGCTGGAAAAGGGCTGTGTCTATATCGTCCAGGTGCTGGAACAGGTCGACTTGCCGGCGCGCGTTTCGGGCACCGCCAACCCGAAAAGTTCGACCGGCCGGTTGGATATTTTCACGCGGCTGATCTGCGACCGGGCGGTTGAGTTCGAAAGCGTGCCGGCCGGCTACCAGGGCCCGCTCTACACCGAGATTTCGCCGCGCACGTTTTCGATCTTGGTGCGCACCGGCTCGCGCCTCAACCAGTTGCGCTTGCGCCTCGGGCGGCCGGCGATTTCCGACAGCGCCATGCGCCGCCTGCAGGATCAGGTTGGTCTGGTCCACGGCGACCGCATCGACATCCGTGAGGGGGTGGCGGTGTCGGTCGATCTCGAGCGCGATGACGGGCTCATCGGCTACCGCGCCAAACCGCACGCCGGGCTGATCGATATCGACCAGCCGGGCGCCTATCCGGTCGATGGGTTTTGGGAGCCGATCCGGCGGCCGCGCAGCGGCTTGGCGGGTTTGATCCTCAATCCCGACGAGTTTTACATCCTGGCTTCCAAGGAATTCGTCACCGTGCCCTTGGATCATGCCGCCGAAATGCGCGCCTATGACACGCGGGTCGGCGAATTCCGGGTCCATTACGCCGGCTTTTTCGACCCTGGCTTCGGCCATGACGCGGCCGGCGGCAGCGGCAGCCGGGCGGTGCTGGAGGTGCGCGCCCATGACGTGCCCTATTTGATCGAAGACGGTCAGATCGTCTGCCGGCTGGTTTATGAGCCGCTCACCGAGGTGCCTGACAAGCTCTATGGCGCGGGCGGCATCGGCTCGAACTATCAGGCCCAGGGGCTGAAGCTCTCCAAGCATTTTCAAATGACTGGCCAATCGCCTCGGTAATTGACTTTTAGGACCGCTGGATTGAAACTCTTCGGCTTCCCAAAAGCGGCGCGGAAAGGCCGCGCCGCCGGGATTTGTTGAGGAGAGAAATCGTGGTTACCACGGTCATGCCGACTTATGGGCGGATCGACATCGCGTTCGATCGGGGTGAGGGCTCTTACCTGTACGCGACCGATGGCCGACGATTCCTCGATTTCGCCAGCGGCATCGCCACCAACTCGCTGGGCCACGCCCATCCTCATCTGGTGAAAATGGTGCAGGAGCAGGCGGCCAAACTGTGGCATGTCTCGAACCTCTACCACATCCCCGAACAACAGCGCCTGGCCGACCGGCTATGTGAAAACTCCTTCGCCAACACCGTGTTTTTCTGCAATTCCGGGGCCGAGGCGATGGAAGGCGCGTTGAAAGTCGCGCGCAAATATCACTTCGCCAATGGCGAACCAAAGCGCGAGCGGGTGATCGCCTGCAGCCGCGCTTTTCATGGCCGCACCCTGGCCACCCTGTCGGCCGGCGACAGCGACAAATATCGCGAAGGTTTCGGCCCGCGACCGGGCGGGTTCGAGCATGTGCCGTTTGGCAATCTGAACGAATTGCGCGCCGCCATGGGCGATGACGTGGCCGCCATTGTGATCGAACCGGTGCAGGGCGAGGGCGGGATTTTCCCGGCCGATTATCACTATCTGCACGGGTTGCGGGCGGCCGCCGATGAATTCGGCGCCTTGCTGGTCTTCGACGAGGTGCAGTGTGGCATGGGCCGTACCGGCAAGCTGTGGGCCTATGAATGGGCCGGCGTGGCGCCCGATGTGATGGCCTTGGCTAAGGGCCTCGGCGGCGGTTTTCCGGTCGGCGCGGTGCTGGCTACCGAAAAGGCCGCCTCGGGCATGGTGCCGGGCACCCATGGCTCGACCTACGGCGGCAATCCGATGGCCTGCGCGGCGGCCAACGCGGTGCTCGACGTGATGCTGGCCGACGGTTTCCTGGACCAGGTGATCGCCCGCGGCGAATACTTGCATTCGGCGCTGGCCGCCGTCGGCGCCCGCCACCCGGGCCTGTTCGAGGAAATTCGCGGCAAAGGCTTGATGGTCGGTCTGAAAGGCCATGCCGCCAACACCGAGATTTGGACGCGTTTGCGCGACCACGGTTTGTTGGTGGTCGGCGCCGGCGACAACGCCGTGCGTTTGCTGCCACCGTTGACCGTCAGCGAAAGTGAGATCGACGAGGCGATGGCGGCGATCGAGGCGGTCGCCGGCGAGCTTGAGGCGGCGGCATGACAGCCCTGCCCCGCACCGTCGACCCAACACTGCCGATCCGCCATTTCCTCGATCTCGACGATTTCGCGCCGGGCCATTTGCGCGAATTGTTGACGGACGCCAAGGCGATGAAGGCCGGTCATGAGGCG
>NZLB01000047.1 GCA_002694075.1 Nisaea sp. | reverse complement strand
CCAAAGACCTGTTGGCGATGAATTTGGAGGAAAAGGGCGACGGCAATCTGATCGCCGCCGTGCTCAACCGGGTGGACGCCGTGGGCCGCGATTTGTCGGAATATCGTCTGCGCAAGAAAATGGACGCGCTGATGGCCGAGGCGATCCGCGAATTAGGCGGCGACGCGGTTTAAAGGCCGTTCCCGAATGGTACCGGCGGGGTTAGCGGAACATCCCGCCGAAGCGGCCGCGCCGTTTGGCGATATATTGCTGGTGATATTCCTCGGCCCGCCAGAACGGCCCGGCCGGCGTCACCTCGGTGACGATGGGCGCGCCAAAATGGCCGCTGGCGTCGGCCGCCGCCTTGCTGGCGCGGGCGGCCTCGGCCTGGCCCTCGTCATAGGTAAAAATCGCCGAGCGATATTGCGTGCCGACATCCGGGCCCTGGCGGTTGAGGGTGGTCGGGTCATGGCAATCCCAGAACACCGCCAGTAATTCGTCATAGCTGACTTGCCGGTCGTCATAATCCACCTCGACCACCTCGGCGTGGCCGGTCATGCCGCTACAGACTTGCTCATAGCTGGGGGTGTCGGTGGTGCCGCCGCTATAGCCGACGGCCACGTCGGTGACCCCGGGAACCGTGCGAAAGCGTTCCTCGATCCCCCAAAAACATCCCGCGCCAAACATCGCCTTGGTCATCACCAATTCCCCCTAAGCTGTTCACCGCTATCATATGATGCGCCGGGCGCCGACGACAACCGGCGCGCGCGGCCCAAGGGGCGCTTAGGTATTGTCGGGCTGGCTCGGCGCGGCCGATTTGCGGACCGCGTTGCGGCGCATCGTATAGGCCGAACTGGCGAGAATGATGACGGCGCCGAGGAAGGTCCAGACGGTCGGGACCTCGGCGAAAAACCAAACCCCGATGAGGGTCGCGAAAAACAGTCGGAAATAGTCCATCGGCGCGATCGCCGCCGCCTCACCAACCGCGTAGGCCTTGATGTTCAACCATTGCACCAGCGACATCAGGCCGCCGGCGCCGGCCACCAGGATCAAATCGTCGAGGCTTGGCGTCACCCAGTAATAGGCCGCCGGTCCGGCCATCACTACGGTCAGGAATACCGCTTGGTAGGTCATGATGGTGATCGGCCGGTCGACCTGCGACAAGGTGCGTAGGAAAATCATCAGCAAGGCGACCAGCAGGGCAGAGAGGATCGCCAGCAAGGCGTAGTAATTGACCCCTTCCGGTCCGGGCTGAACGATTACCAAAACCCCGATAAAACCCAGCACGGTCGCCGACCAGCGCCGCGGGCCAACGCTTTCATGCAGGATCAAGACCGCCAGCACGGTTGTGAACAAGGTGCGCGCGAAGCCGATGGCGGTGGCTTCGGCCAGGGGCAGGTGCACGAAAGCCGTGAAACCGGTGACCATGGCGATGGCCGAAACGCAGATGCGTAGGCCGTGAAGCTTGCCATGCTGGGTGCGGAACACACCGGGGAAATCGCGGGCGACGCCCGGCGCGAGGACCGCCAAAACCATCAATTGGCGCAGGAACAGGATCTGCACCACGCTCATACGCTCGCCCAGCACCTTGATGAAACTGACCATCACCGTCGCCACCAAGGTCGACAGGATGATCAAGAGAGAGCCGCGCAAATTACCCGGCAGCGCGAGCCAGCGCTGGCGTAAAACGTCGAACAAGTTTGCCTTTCCACGGCGCCAGGGCCCGCCAAGGGGACGGGCGGGAAGGGACGCGCGAGTGTGCGGACGCCGCTGCGTGATGAAGTTTATACCCGATCGCCGGGCGGGTACAGCTTCCTGGCCAAGGGCGGGCGGCGGTGCTACCGTTTCTTGGTCCGGCGGCGTTCCCGCCGAGCCCATAAAAACCAAGACGGGGGAGGCGACAGTGAAACTCGGCCTATTCATGATGCCGTTGCACATGCCGACGCGCGACCTGCGCGCGGCCCTCAAAGATGACCAGGACCTGGTGGTGATGGCCGACCGCCTGGGCTTCGCCGAAGCCTGGATGGGTGAGCATTTCGCGTCCACCGGCGAGCCGGTGACCTCGCCCTTGATCTTCAACGCCAGCGTGCTGGAGCGGGCGCCCAATATCCGCCTTGGCAGTGGCGTCATCAGCTTACCGCAGCAGCATCCGGCGGTGGTCGCCGGCCATGTCGCCTTGCTCGATCAATTATCCGGTGGGCGGGTGATTTTTGGGATTGGTTCGGGCGGTCTGTCAAGCGATTGGGAAGTGTTCAACAACCTCGACCACGCCAAGCGCGGGCGCGCCATGTTGGAAAGCATCGACGTCATCNTGCGCCTATGGGCCGAGGGACCGCCNTTNGAGCANGCCGGCGAAAACTGGCAATTCGCGATGAAGGATTANGTCATCGACGATNTGGGCGTCGGNCANATGATCAAACCCNTGCAACAGCCCCANCCGCCGGTCGCGGTGTCGATCCGNGGCCGCAACTCGGGCTTGGCGGTGCTGGCCGGTGAGCGCGGCTGGATCCCGATTTCCGGCAATTTCATCGACGCCGANGATATCGCCTGCCATTGGCCGCGCTATCAAGAAGGCGCCGANAACGCCGGGCGTGTCGCCGACCCGTCGATTTGGCGCGTCGCCCGTTCGGTCCTGGTCACCGACAGCGATAGTGAGGCCGATGACATCCTGGCCGATCCAGAGGGGGTGTTCAGCGACTATTACTATTATCTCAATACCCATATGAAACTGGCCAGCGGTACCCTCACTCAGCCTCACGACCCGGCCGCCGAGCGGGCCGAGGCGGTGAAAAAAGCCAAATCCCTGGTCATCGCCGGTAGCCGGCGGCGGGTTCTCGATCAATTAATCGCCTTTTGCGAACAGGTCGGCGACTTCGGTCATCTGGTGATCACCGGCCATGACATGGACGGCCGGCATGAAATGTGGCGGCGCTCGTTCACCGCCATCGCCGAGGAAATCGCCCCCCGCCTGACGCAGCATCGCGAAGGCCGGCGCCGGGTCGCTTAGCGTGACCAGCCCCGGCGTGGCGGGCGCCCGGCGCCCGGTGGCGGCGCGTGTTCTTTTCGCCGACCGACAATTTTCCCGCCTATGGGCCGTCGGCGGGTTGGGCGGCGCGATGCGCTGGCTCGAAATTCTGGTACTTGGCATCTACGCCTACGAGATATCGGGCTCGGCCTTCGTGGTTTCCGCCATGCTGGTCGCGCGGATGGCGCCAATGGTTTTATTCGGCACCGTCATCGGCGCCTTGGTCGAGGGCATGGACCGACGGCGGGTGCTGATCGGCGCCTGCCTGTTAATGGCCGGCGGGGCATTGGCCATCACCGCCGCCAGCGTGCTGAACGTCATGTCACTGCCCCTGTTGGCGGCCATCGCTTTTCTCAACGGGCTCGGATGGTCGACTGATTTTCCGGTGCGTCGCACCCTGGTCGGCGATGTCGTCGCGGCTGAATATCTCGGGAACGCCATGGCCTTCGACAGCGCCACCAATAGCGCCACGCGCATGCTCGGACCATTGATCGGCGGCGCCGTCTATCAATGGGTCGGCCTCACCGGAGCCTATGCCATCGCCACCGGATTTTACCTCGCGATGACCCTGCTGGCGGTCGGATTGACGCCGGTCGCGGCGCGCGCCACGGCCCCTTCGGCGGGTTTGCTTCGCCGTCTGGCCGAGGGCTTTGCCTACGCCCGTGGCAGCGGCGCCATCGCCGGCGTGTTGATCATCACCGTGCTATTGAACTTTTTCGGTTTCGCCTATGCCGCGATTGTGCCGGTGTGGGCGGTGGAAAGCTTCGCCGCCGATCCCGTACGGGTCGGGTTACTGGCCGCCGCCGAGGGGGCGGGCGCCTTATGCGGCTCGGTGTCGCTGGCCTTTTTCGCGCGCGCCGGCGCGTTCCAGCGGATTTTTCTGATCGGCGCGACGGTGTTCGTTGGTGCCTTGTTGATCAGCGCCAAATTACCGATCTACGCCTTGGCCATGGCCGTTCTGTTCATCGCCGGCGTCGGCATCTCTTGTTTTGGGGCGATGCAGTCGACCATTGTGCTTAACGCTTGCGAGCCGAGCTATCGGTCGCGGGTGATGGGCGTCTTGGCCGCCTGTATCGGCGCCGGCCCGTTGGGCGTGCTGCATATCGGCTGGTTGGCCGAACTGACCTCGGCGAGCACGGCGATCGCGATTTCCAGTGCCGAGGGTTTGGTCCTGATGTTGCTGGTGGTCTGGCGTCTGCCAGGGATTCGCCGTTGACAGTGGCGGTGGCGCTGGCATCTTTCGACCGCGGGGAGGGCGGTTTTCATGGCGCAACAAGATCAGGACCTGGCGGCGGCGATTGCCGAGGCCGAAGCGCGTTTGGAGGCGGTGGCAGCCACCGCCGAGGTTCGCCAGGGCGGCTTCGACCGCAATTCCGGCGCGGTCGTCTGGCGGGTTTGGGGGGCCGGTCCGGCCCTGGTCCTGCTGCACGGCGGCCACGGCAGTTGGCGCCATTGGTTCCACAATATCCCGGCGCTGGCCGAACACTTCACCCTTTACGTCCCGGACATGGCCGGCCAAGGCGACAGCGATATGCCGCCGGAACCCTATGATGCCGACAGCCTGGCCCTGACCCTTTACGAAAGCCTGCATCAGGTGATTCCCGACGACCAACGTTTCGGATTGGCCGGATTTTCCTTTGGCTCGGTGATCGGCGCGGTTTTGTCGGCACGTTTGGGCGACCGTCTGGACTATTACATCGGTGTTGGCTCGGCTGGCTATGGGCCACGGCCGACCACGGCCGACGCCTTGCGCCCGGCGCGGCGGCATTTTTCCCTGGCCGAGGCGTTTGACGCCCATCGCCATAATGTCGATGTCCTGATGCTGGCAGACCCGGCTAAGAACGACGCGCTGGCGACCACCATTCAGATGACCAACGCCGGAAGAAACCGCATTCAGAGCCGGCCAATCTCGTTAACCGACGCGATGCTGCGGTCGATCCCCCAAATCAAGGCGCCGATTGGCTATATCTGGGGGGCGGGCGATGTCACGGCGTCCGGCGGCATCGACAGATATGTCGCGATGATCCACGAACATCGCCCCGAAGCGCCGGTCGAGATCATCGAAAAGGCCGGTCATTGGGTGCAGTTCGAGGATCCGGTGGCATTCAACCAGGTGCTGCCGGCGTTGATCGCGCGCCTCCACGGCTAGGCGTGCCGGCCATCCTGGAAAGCGCCGCGTAATTGGCTCATGATGGGGCGCTTGCGCGTACCCGAGGAGGCTCGCCATGGCCGATAACACGCCGGCCTCATCCCCGCGTTTCGAGGAAACCTTCGACTATGTGATCGTCGGCGCCGGTTCGGCCGGCTGTGTTTTAGCGGCTCGCCTCACCGAGGACCCGGCGGTCACCGTCAAGGTGTTGGAGGCCGGCGGCAGCGACAATAGCGTGCATATTCAGATGCCGGCGGCCTTCGCCGAGCCGTTGATGGATCACCGCTATAACTGGTGGTATGACAGCGCGCCCGAAGCGCATATGGACCATCGCCGCATGTACTGTCCGCGCGGCAAGGTGCTGGGCGGGTCCTCCTCGATCAACGGCATGTGTTATGTGCGCGGCCATGCCCGCGACTATGACCGTTGGG
>NZLB01000046.1 GCA_002694075.1 Nisaea sp. | reverse complement strand
AGGATCCGTCGGTGGCGCCGGAGGAGTATGTGTTCCAGCGCACCGTCTCGCCGGAGGCCGCGCCCGACCGCGCGACCGAGGTCGAGATCGGCTTCCGCGCCGGCGACCCGGTCAGCGTCGATGGGGTCGACCTGTCGCCGGCGGGATTGCTGACCCGCTTGAACGAATTGGGCCGGGACAACGGCATCGGCCGCCTGGACCTGGTCGAAAACCGCTTTGTCGGCATGAAGAACCGTGGTGTTTACGAGACGCCCGGCGGCACCATTTGGCATGTCGCCCACCGCGCCATGGAAAGCTTGACCCTCGACCGCGGCATGGCTCATCTGAAAGACGAGATGATGCCGCGCTATGCCGAGCTGATTTACAACGGCTTCTGGTTCTCGCCCGAACGCGAGATGATGCAGGCGGCGATTGACTACAGCCAGCGCCATGTCACCGGCACGGTGCGTCTGAAACTGTACAAGGGCAATGTCATCGTGCTCGCCCGCGACGCCGCCCGCAGTCTGTATTCGGAGGACTTCGTGACCTTCGAGGAGGGCGCCGCCGATTACGACCATAAGGACGCCGCCGGCTTCATCAAGCTGAACGCCCTGCGCCTGCGCATCAACAAGATGTTCCAAGGATGAGCCGCGCCGGCTAAGCTGGCCGCCCACCATGGCGAGTTTCCTCGATGTTTGAACTTTGGGTGCCGATCACCCTGGCCGCGGCGTTCCTGCAAAACCTGCGCTCGGCCCTGCAGAAATATTTGAAAGGCCGGCTGTCGACCGCCGGCGCGACGATGACTCGCTTTGTCTACGCGGTGCCCTTCGCGCTGGCCTATGTCTTGGTTCTCAACCACCAATTCGATCTGCCTTGGCCGGCGGTGCATGGCGTGTTCCTGGGTTATATGGCACTTGGCGGCGTCACTCAAATCGCCGCCACCGCGCTGTTGGTCTATCTTTTCGCCTTTCGCAATTTCGCCGTCGGCACGACCTATTCCAAGACTGAGACGGTGCAGACCGCGATTTTTGGCATTATCGTGTTGGGCGACCCTATCGGTTGGGGCGCGATGGCCGGGATTCTGGTTTCGCTGGTCGGTGTGATCGCCCTGTCGGTGGCCAAGGACCAGAGCGGCATGCGCGGCTTGTTGACCGCCTGGACCTCGCGCACGGCGCTGATCGGTCTCGCCTCCGGCGCCTGTTTCGGGATTTCGGCGATTTCCTACAGGGCGGCCTCGTTGTCGCTTGGCGGCGAGGGGTTTTTGATGCAGGCCGGGTTCACCCTGGCCGCGGTGACGGTGTTCCAGACGGTGCTGATGTCGGCCTATCTGTTGGTGCGTGAGCCGGGCGAGTTGCTGCGGGTGCTGCGCGCCTGGCGGGTGGCGGCGATTGTCGGCCTCGCCGGGATGGGCGCCTCGGCCTGTTGGTTCAGCGCCATGACCATTCAAAACGCCGCCTATGTGCGGACCTTGGGTCAGATCGAACTGGTCTTCACCTTCATCGTTTCGGTGCTGTTTTTCCGCGAACGGCCGACGGTGTTGGAGGTTTTCGGTATTTTGACGGTGATCGGTGGCATCGTCGTGCTATTGCAGACCTGATGACCGATCCCGATGACATTCCGCGCACTCGCGCCGAAGCCGCGATCCTGGCGCTCATCGCCGAGGACGGCGGCCCGCCGGTGACTCTCAACCGGATCGCCCGGACGGCCGGCGGCGACCCGCGCCAGGCGGCGGCCTGGAGCAAGACCCTGACGGCCAGCCGGCAAGCCCTGCTGAAGCTTGAGGGGGAAGGTTTGGTGGTTGCCCGGCGCAAGGGCCAGATCGTCAAAATCCGTCAGGCCAAGGGCCTGCTGCGCTATACCGCGCCGCCAAGGTCCGCGCCGGCGCCCGGCGACGACAGCTAAAAGCGCGTTTAAAGGGCGGCGTCCGGTACCGGCAGGCCGCGCCGGCGGCAGGCCGCCGTCACCGTGTTACGCAGCAGGCAGGCGATGGTCATCGGCCCGACGCCGCCCGGCACCGGGGTGATCGCGCCGGCCACCGGCGCCGCCTCGCCGAACGCGACATCGCCAACCAAGCGGGTTGCGCCCGGCCCCTTGTCGGGCGCGTCGACGCGATTGATGCCGACATCGATGACCGCCGCGCCCGGTTTGATCCAGTCGCCGCGCACCATTTCCGGCCGGCCGACGGCGGCCACCAGGATGTCGGCCCGGCGGCATTCGCCGGCCAGGTCGCGGGTCCGCGAATGGGCCAAGGTGACGGTGCAGTTTTCGGCCAACAGCAATTGCGCCAGCGGTTTGCCGACGATGTTCGAGCGGCCGACGATCACCGCTTTTCGGCCGGCGAGGTCGCCCAGACAGTCTTTCAACAGCATCACGCAGCCGAGCGGTGTGCACGGCACCAGGGCGTCGCCGCCGGTGGCCAGCTTGCCGGCGTTGACGACATGGAAGCCGTCGACGTCCTTGGCCGGGTCGATGGCGTTGATCACCGCTTGGGCGTCGATCTGCTCGGGCAGCGGTAATTGCACCAAAATCCCGTCGACCGCGTCATCGCCGTTCAATTGGTCGATCAGGGCGAGGAGCGCGGCCTCGGAGGTGTGCGCCGGCAATTTATGCTCGAACGAGGCCATGCCGGCGGCCAGGGTCTGGCGGCCCTTGTTGCGCACGTAGACCGCGCTCGCCGGATTGTCGCCGACCAGAACCACCGCCAGCCCCGGCCGCACGTCCGGCCCGGCGACCAGCGCCGCGACCTGGACCGCGACCGCCGCGGTCAGGCGGCCGGCGAAGGCCTTGCCGTCAATGATTTTGGCGCTATCGGCGGCCATCGCGAGGCTCCCGGCGGGCGCGGCGGCCTAGGGCCGACCGGCGAAAAACTCGAACAACAGATTACGCCCGAAGGTCAGCGCCAAGACCAGCACGATCGGCGAAATGTCCAACCCGCCGAGATTGGGCAGCAGATTGCGGATCGGCCGCAGCACCGGTTCGGTGATCCGGTAAAGGAAGTCCATGACCAGATAGACCGCCCGGTTGTTGCTGTTGATGACTTTGAATTGGACCAGCCAGGACAGAACGATGAAAATCAACAACGCCCAGATGTAGAGATTGATGACGGTGTCGATCAACTGCAGCAGGGAGAGCATGGTCGGGCCTTCGAAACGCCGCGGGCGCCCGCGGCATGGGTTGTCACAGGCGCCGCGATGCCGGATGTCGGAACCGCCGCGCTCCTTCCGATGTGGGCGCCCGCGCGCCGCTTGTCAACAGGGAAGGCGGAAGCACTTGCCCGAACCGCGGCACCCGTGAAATCGGCCTTGCGCGCGGGGGGTGAAATCCGTACAGTCCCGCCGAGTTTTCCGGGGCCGCGCGTTTCGCCGCCCCGGGCTGGTGCGGGGCCGTAGCTCAGATGGGAGAGCGTCGCGTTCGCAATGCGAAGGTCAGGGGTTCGATTCCCCTCGGCTCCACCAAATCTCGAATGCGCCAAGGTCCAGACTTGGCGGCTNATTNCCANAANATCCCAGNAAGACTCGGTGACGNAGGGGATTTNGCTNTCCTTGCCCGCCACCGCGGACACTCCTCGTNACCGATGTGACGGGNGGGAACGCGTGGNGGCGCACCTGAANAACTGCGGTGAGGTCNTGAGCCGCCATGANTCAATCGAAGCGCAATGCCATCATNTCCGTCACGTTGGGTTGAGACNGATCGGTGGNGGATCAAGCGCTGGCNNTAGCTTGGCATNCAGGCGCTGTTCGCAGCATCACGACGCGCGNGGGCGCGTNNGGTGAGGAGAAATTAAATGGCCNCTCGGTTCTTACTGCGCTTCACGTACACTAACGAAACGTTACGAGCCATGATCAACGATCGCACAGACCGACGGGCAAGGTTTGCCAGCTTGCTGAAAAACTAGGATATACGGGTTGGGGCGGGTTTCTACTCAGTAAAGAAATCGCAAGCGCTGACAATGGTGGAGGGCGACCCCAATGAACTTGGCGTGCGTGAATTCACGTTGAGAGAGAGCGGGGGCTTCGAAGCGATAGAGATTGANNAAATTATGACGAGCGACGAGATAATTGAGGTCATGGGGCGGGCGAAATCCCTAGCCGGCGATTACGCTGCGCCGAACCGCGACGAGATCGACCGAATGCTGCTGGAGAGATGAAAATGGACGATGCGATTATCGTTTTGCGGGGCAGACCAACGGAAGCTTCCCGTCGAGCCCAAGGCAACGCGCCCTCGCTGAGGAAGCAGGCGCATCTGGAACTTTGCGCGCACTTGGGTGTGGAGCTTGTGGAGCAGGGGTACTCCTTCAGCGCAGACGAGGGGGTCATCATTATCCGTGGGCGAGCGGAATTGGCCCCGTTGATACAAGCGACATTGGCCGGTTCCGGTTCTTTCGACTACATCAAAACCGAAATAGTCATAACNTCCGAGGATGTTTTGAAAACACGGGAGCAAGCCAGCGTCGCGCTCCGGCACTATAAAGCCGCGGACCAAGACGAAATCGATCGCATGCTTCTTGATGAATGACCGATTTTGATAAAATTAACGTAGNNGGAAGCCCAGGGCTTTGATTGCTTTTTTCAGNTGTTGGCGGCCCCGCATGACATTNCCGTCACCGGAACCGAGACGAGCNAGCACACGCCCACTCCAACTGTCAGCGTCCATACCTTGCCTTTTTGAAAAATCGGTCATATCGCCGTCGTATGACTCGATAAGCTGCTCCTCTTGTTCAACACCATATTTATCTTTGAATAAAACCGCGCTCTGCGGCAGACGGGGTTTAACCTCCCCCTCCGCTCCCGGCGCCGCGTGGCCCAGGCACAATCCGAACACCACCGCCGAGCCAGGTGGCAAGTTGATGAGTTTTGCGACACGCCGCATATCATTCCGCATAGCGCCGATATAAACCGTCGATAGGCCAATAGATTCCGCGGCGACGGTCGCATTCTGGGCGGCGATCGCGGCATCTATCGCCGCCACCAAAAAAGCTTCGAAAAAGTTGCTGCCGTCGAGATCGGCAGCGGCTGACTCGGCGACGCGTTTAGACCTGGCCAAGTCCGCCACCCAAAGTAAAAATACGGGGCATTCTTCGATCTGTTTTTGCCCATCCGCTATTTTTGCCATTTCCGCCTTTTGAGCCGCATCGGTGATCATCACCACCGACCAAGCCTGCAGATTTGAACTTGTGGCCGACGATTGNGCCGCCGCAATTATGTTCTGGATCGCACCGTCCGNTATTGGGTCAGGTTTAAATCNCCTTACGGATCGATGAGAGAGAAGTAATTCAAAATGGTCATTCCAAGGCCCTAAAGTGGAGGGTGCGTTTTTCCCATAACGGGCTTTCAGCGCATTGACTTGTCTGAGTGACTTTGCGTCGATGTTCATNGTGCCCTACGACCTCCCAAAACGGTTACATTGTAATAATTGCTAAAAACAAATTTCTGGCAACTTAGATAAGCGCCCTAGGCTTTAAGTTTTCGGCTTCGTATGATGCCTAATAAGTTTTTCGAATTGATCTGATGAGAAATTAATTCCACCTTGGAAATGATAGTGCTTTCACCGAATAATCGTGAGGTATCTGAAAACAAACACCAAATTCCACTTTTGTAGAGCNAGTGCCGCTTCGCCCTGATTCTCGTGATCCTCGAGGAACTTTTACAAGAAAGCCTCGACCCGCGCCCGAGCGGGCTCAAGGATCGCCGCCTTCNCTTTGGTCGGGCGCATTTCGAAAAAAGCAAGGAGTTNCCGCCCCGCCATGACTNGATCGAAGACTCGATCGAGGGCTCAATCGAAGCGCAATGCCATCGCGCCGGTCGAAAGTCTTTGAGTGGGTTGGCTGGCGCGTGCGAGACTCGCATCAGGCCGACATTCGGCGCCCGATATCGCTAAATTGGAGACTCCAGTATGACCGAACCTTGCGATCTTTCCGCGACAGAAGCGCGGCGGCTGATTGGGTGCAAACGTTTGTCGCCGATCGAGCTTGTCNATTCCTGCATTGCTCGAATTGAGATGGTCAATCCAACCGTCAATGCGGTCGTCGCCGAATGCTATGATCGCGCCCGCGTCGAGGCGCGCGCCGCGACNGAAGCGCTGGTCACGNGGGACTCCTTGGGNGCCCTTCACGGCTTACCGTTCGGTGTGAAGGATTTGAACGACACCGAAGGGGTGGTGACCACCTACGGCTCGCCGCTTTATCGCGATCATGTGCCGACAAAGGATGAACTCCTGGTCGCCAAACTGCGGCGTGCCGGGGGCATTCTGCTGGGTAAAACCGCCACGCCGGAGTTCGGCGCCGGGGGAAACACAACGGTGAACGAGGTCCACGGCTATACCNGCAATGCATTCGATCCCGACCGCGCCTGTGGCGGCTCCTCCGGTGGCTCGGGTGTCGCNTTGGCCTGTGGAATGATGCCGCTCTGCACCGGATCGGATAGCGGCGGCAGTTTGCGCAAACCCGCCACGTTTAGCGGTGTCTCGGCCATTCGGCCCACGACCGGTTTGGTGCCCTCCGATAAACGCGGTGTTGGCTTTACTAATCTCAGCGTTCAAGGACCGATGGCGCGGACAGCCGAGGATTGCGCGCTGATGCTGTCGATCATGGCGGGAAACGACACGGCGGACCCGTTGTCCTTTAACGTCGACGGCGCCGACTACCGAACGGTTCCGGAAATAGATCTCACCCAGTTGCGGGTTGCGATCTCCGTCGATTTCGGATGGGCGCCGGTCGAGCACGGCATTCGCGACACATTCGAAAAACGTTTGGCGAGATTTCAATCGATCTTTAAATCCTGCGCACGATTTGATCCCAACATTGAGAACGCGCTCGACGTGTTCTGGGTGCTTCGCGGGGTGCAATTCCTCGCCAGCCATTTGGCGCGTTACCGGCAACATCGCGATCAGATCGGCCCGAATATCGTCGCCAATGTCGAGGCCGGGCTCAAAATGACGTCCGAGGAAATTGCGTGGGCGCATGGCGAACACACGCGGCTCTATCGCCAGTTCCAGACGATGTTCGCGGACTATGATGTTTTGATCACGCCGGGCCAACCGATCACGCCGACGCCGGTCGAGCAGCGCAATGTCACCGAAGTGAACAACGTGCCGATGAAGAACTACATGCATGCCTCGGCGCTGACTTCCGCGTTGACCTTGATGGGCAACCCATGCGTTTCGACACCCTGCGGGGTGGACCACACGGGCATGCCGTTCGGATTACAGATTTGNGGCCCGATGCACGGGGATGCGTTCACGCTGGGCGTCGCGCGCGCGTTGGAGCGGGTTTTCATGAGAGATNCNGAATTGGCCCGNCCGGTGCCCAATTTAGCGAAATTANGTGCGTCGGATNAGGGTTTTGAAGCAATCAAACCAGTGAAGTGAAATNATAGGTCCTCATGCCNGCGCCNGCGGGAATGAGGGCGCTGACTTAAACGAACAAAGGTTAACGNGATGACAGAACCCTGCGATCTCACCGCCGTTGAAGCCCGCCGGCTGATNGGTCAAAAAGCCCTGTCGCCGGTCGAATTGACCGATTCCTGCATCGAACGGATCGAGGCGGTGGACGGCGGCGTCAATGCCATGGTCACGCGCTGTTTTGAGCGCGCACGTTTGGAGGCACAAGCGGCCGAGGCGGCCATCATGCAAGGGGACACGCTGGGTGCGCTTCACGGTTTGCCTCTGGGCGTCAAGGATTTGAACGTGACCGAAGGCGTGTTGACGACCTATGGCTCACCACTCCATGCGGAAAACGTTCCGGCCGAGGATGAGCGCATCATCGCGGCCCTGCGCGCGGCGGGTGGCATCGTGATCGGTAAAACCAACACGCCGGAATTCGGCGCAGGCGCCAACACCAAGAACGCGGTCTTTGGCGCGACCGGCAATCCGTTTGACCCATCGCGTATCTGCGGGGGGTCTTCGGGTGGTTCGGCCGTCGCATTGGCCACGGGGATGGCGCCAATCTGTACTGGGTCCGACACGGGCGGCAGTTTGCGCACACCGGCGTCCTTCTGCGGCGTTGTCTCGCATCGCTCGACACCGGGTGTCGTGCCTTCGGACAAGCGCGGGATTGGCCTGACCACCTATAACGTGCAAGGGCCGATGGCGCGTACCGTCGCGGATACGTCGTTGATGCTATCGGTTATGGCGGGGAACCATCCAAGCGATCCGCTGTCCGGGCCCATTGATCGGAATATCTTTGGCACGGTTGAAGATATCGACCTGAGCCGTTTGCGGGTCGCTTGGTCGACGGATTTGGGCTGTGTGCCGGTCGACCATCACCTCGCGCGCCTTTTCGAGGAGCGGATTGGCATGCTGGCGTCTTCGTTCAAAAGTTGCGAGCGGCGCGACCCGGATATGGCGGATGCGCTTGACGTCTTCTGGGTCATTCGAGGTGTCAGTTTCCTCGCCGGCCGCTTGGACGCCTACAAAAACCATCGTGACAAGCTGGGGCCGAATATCATCAGTAATGTCGAAGCCGGGTTAAAAATGACGGCCGAAGAGATTGCCTGGGCGCACGCGAGGCAAACCAAGATTTATCGCCGTTTCCAGGAATTCTTCGAAGACGTAGACGTGCTGCTTTGCCCCGGCAATTCGGTCCCGCCGTTCCCGGTCGAGCAACTCTATTGCGATGAGATCAATGGCCAGAAGACCGCCAATTATGTGGAGTGGTTGGGCATTGCCTCGGCGATTACCTTGACTGGGCATCCGGTGACGTTGATTCCGACCGGCCTCGACCATACGGGTATGCCGTTCGGTATGCAGGTGGTCGGTCCGCGCCGCCACGCCGATCGTTTTACCATCGGCATCGCCGCAGCTATTGAACGGACATTTCAAACCATGGCGACAACCAAGCGCCCGCTTCCAGACTTGGCGGCGCTTCGGCGCTGATATCGACACGATGAGGGCGCCGGCCGGACGCGTCGAGTGCCGGGATCGTGGCGAAACTTATTTCGAAAAGACGGCCACGATCCGGGTTTCTATGCTCCGGCGCGGCGGCGCATCCTCGCCGGCCAGCGGATTTTCGAACGAGGTGTGGGGGCAATACACCGCACGACCTGGGCGCTGGTCCATTTGCTTTGTGATGATCACCTCGTCGGGTGTCATATTCGGAAAATAGCACCAACGGTGGGCGGGGTTGTAGACCGGCGCGGCGACCAGACTGTCGCGATTACGGCCAGTATAAAAGTAGTCAATCACATCGGCCTCTGGAAGCGACCCCGCGTCAATAAAGGCGAGTGGGTTGTTGATGGCCGGATTGTCGAATGGCTGCCAGGTGTTATACCAGCCGTATTGTTCATTGTTTCCTGGTTTAACGTTGTGATTTCGTAAAACCGCGTGCGACATTTCCTCAATTCTTTTGACATTATAGTCGCAGTGAACAAAACGTGCGTAGCCGTCATTAAAATCGGTGGGCGTTTCCGTTCGAACAAGATGGCCGTAGGGGTAAGCGGCTGTGGCGCCTGTCAATCGCACGATAAGGTCGCACATCTCGGGGAGATAAATTCGCCGAACCGTTTCTTCCTCGCGAAATTCACGACATTCCGTCCGATGATTTGCCAGTGTGAAGCCGGTCGTGTCTAAATCTAAATGCCCCGCCACCAAACGCGGTCGATCATCATGTATTTCGACGGTCTGATAGGCTGTGTTCGCTCTTCGCGTCTCTTTGCTTCCGATCCGCGGTGCCTCTGATCGATCTCGCCACTCCGCGTTGATGTATCTGACCTGAGCTGTTACTGGCATCACAAACCNCGATATTCTTTGCCGCGATATTTCCTAAAAGGAACNNTACGTTTCTTTCACCGGGAATGGCAATCCGGACCCGCGTGACACCACCGCCGCTCATTGGCGCGCGCGGATTTAAGGACAAATCAGATGCCGACCCATCATGCTTTAATCGAGATGCAAGGCCATTATGTCGGTCAAACTTGTCCGCGTGTGTTTAGTAGTGCCGATTATGCTAGCGTCAGTCTGGCATCTCCACCACAGTCCGTTGGGTTTTTTGTGCGCGCAGACTGATGAGCAAGAACCGATGCAATTGCACCTCGCCATTACCGAATGGAATGACACTGGTCTGAGAGGGGTTATCGATAATCCCCAAGACCGCATAGCGCCGGTTAAGGCATCGCTCGGAATTTGGCTGTGAGTTAATCGATTGGTATTATGTCCCAACTGAGCAGAGGTGCTATGTTCTAGTACGAGGCGAGATGAAAGACTTGATGGCGCACTCGATGCTGGTCAGATCGTCCGGCGGCTTTGACCATGTGTCTTTCCGGCCTCTCTTCAGTGCCAAAGAGGCACAGGACGCGATGCTCAAGGCCAATGCGCTCGCCGGTAAGTTCGACGACCCCAATCATGACGAAATCGACCGCATGCTACTTTAGGAATGAGAAATGGCGAAAATTCTCTTGCGGGGAAGTTTTAATGAAGATGGTTACCGCGGCGCGGTCGCCGACCCCTCCGACCGCGAAACCGCGGCGCGCAAGTTACTTCGTGAGGCCGGTCTCGAGGCTGAGGCTTTTTATTATTCGCCGACTGCTTTTTGCCAATTTGTGATCATGGAAGGCGACGTTTCCGATCTTGCGGCGGCGGAATTCGCCTTTATGTCGTCCGGGGCGTTTAAGTCCGCGGAGGCACATCTCCTGATTACCGGCGCCGAGATGAATGCCGCCCAAAAACGGGCCGGCCGTATTGTCTCAAACTATGACGCGCCGAATCGTGACGAGATTGACCGAATGCTGTTGGACGAGTGACCCCGTCGCCGGTCGGACCGGCGTTTGCGGTCTGGGAGCCCTGACCGGTACCGGGCGGGGGTGTGACAAGCCGTCAGGGGGCGGTTGATGTCGTCCATTGCCGAGGCCGCCGGAGAATCAGCGGCCCACCGCGAACCTCTGCTTAAAAAAAGATGGGAGGACAGCTATAATTAACGATGAGCGGTTAATAGGGAAGTGAATGCGCGATGGTTAAAATTGGTGGCGGCTCCGGATCGGATGGGCTTTTAGGCACTACGGACGCGGACGAACTCAACGGCGCGGGCGGGAACGACCAAATCAGCGGCGTTGGCGGCAACGATCTTCTCTGGGGCGGTACCGGTAATGACAGCCTGTGGGGCGGCGCCGCCAATGACATCATCTATGGCAACCAGGGCCTTGACGTGATCGGTGGCGGTACCGGCAACGACATCATCTTCGGCGGCCAGGCCAACGATCTGATCTCCGGCGCCGCCGGCGTCGACCTGGTCTATGGTAACAAGGGCAGCGATACCCTGTCGGGCGGTGCCGCCGGCGACACTCTGTACGGCGGTCAAGCCGCCGACACCTTGCGCGGCGGCGCCGGCAACGACACTTTGTATGGCAACAAGGGCGCCGACCTGCTGAGCGGCGGTGCCGGCGCCGATATTTTATATGGCAACCATGGCATTGACACGCTGCTCGGCGGCGCCGGTAACGACACCATGTACGGCGGCGACGGTGCCGATGTCTTCCAAGTCGCCGCCGGCTCGGGTGTCGACACCATCGATGGCTTCGATGTTACGGAGGATAAGATCCGCATTCCTCAATTCGTGAACGATTCATCGATCATCAACGTATCCTTTGTCCTCGACTCACTGGGCACCGCCAATAACGGCGCCGACGCGGAAGTGGTCCTCGGGACGAGCCATCAAATCGTCCTGCTTGGCGTTAATGGCTCGTCGCTATCAGCGTCCAATTTCGAGGTTTTTTAGCCGGCAACCCCGTGCCGCCAATGGGACCGGGCCACGCGATGGGGAACCCATGACCGAAGAGACGTCGACATATCGCCGGGAAGGGCTGTACACGCCCTTCGGCCCGCCCATCGGGTATTACCGTTTGGCCGATGGCGATGTCGAGAAACTGAACGGCTGTCTGCACGCGCGCCTGGAAGACAATTCTCAAAATCTGGTTGGCAAGGTCGACCAAGAACTCGCCTTCGACCGGGCCGCGCTGGAGGTGGCCGGCCGGGCGGTCGGCAAGTGTTTGATCGATTTCAAGCGCCGCGTGACCACGCGGCCGGTGCCTAAGGGGTCGGTGGTGACGCCGGCGAAGTATGACATTTCGATTAAATCGGGCTGGTTCGTGCGGCAATTCGCCGGCAATTACAATCCCTTGCATGTCCACGCCAATTGCCAGTTTTCCTGTGTCGGCTATTTGAAAATGCCCGAGGGCATCGCCGAGGAATGGGTTGAGGACGCCAAGGACCACGCTCCGGCCCATGGCCAAATCCATTTCACCTGGGGGATGAGTTACCCGGGTCTGCGCTCAAGTTTCATGGTCCGGCCCGAGGTCGGCGACTTTTTCGTCTTTCCCAATAACCTGCACCATTGTGTTTACCCGTTTTCCAGCCCGGGCGAACGGCGCTCGTTCAGCATGAACGTCGATCTCGCCGAGAGCGACCGCGGCGGCACCATCTATCTGCCGGATTGACCACCGGGGCGTTTATGGAGGGCCGGGCGAGATCATGATGAAATCTCACTTTCAAGGCGATTTCCGGTGACCTGGCGAAAAGGTGCGCGGGCATGACGATGCCCCCCGATGGCGGCGGCGCGGCGGGCGCGGCCGGGCGGCCGGCGCCAATGCGCCATCGGCTGCGTTTCGCCAAGGCGGAAAACGTCCTGTTGGCGGAAAACAAGCGCCATCAATTCGCGCGCTACCATACCTGGAGCCTTTATCATCATGACGCGATCTACACCTTCATTCCCAAAAACGCCTGCACCACTTTGCGGTTTTCGGTCGCCGTCGATAACGGCTTTCTCGACCACGGCTCCGATCCCGCCTGGCTGGACAACAACAACCCGACGTTTTCCGCGGCACCCGGATTTTCGGTGACGGCGCGCTATAAATTGTTGTGCTGCGGTTCCCGATTCAACGGCTCGCCGCCGCCTTCTTGGATAAAATACTGGCGCCCAACCCAACCGCCCGGTGGTTTTTGGCGGGCGCGGGTCCGATCATCAAAATCGCTGCCGAAGCCAACCGGTGCCTGGACCAGCTGACCTTCGCCGACACCGTAGCCCTGATGGAAGAGAGCCCGGCCGATCAACTCGACCACCATATCCGCCAGCAGGTCGCGTTTCTGGTGTTTGAGGATTACACCCGCTGGTTCTGCTTGGAGCGGTTTGGCGCGGCGATTGACACCTTGGCCGACGACCTTGGCTTCACGGTGCTCGACACCCGTGCCGAAATCGGCCACGCGACCTCGCGGCTGGCGGCGGTCACCGGCGCCTTCGCTGCCGCGCAAACGGGACAACTCGCGGCCCTCAAGCAAGGCGGCCAGGTGCCCCGCCCGGCCGACCTTTTC
>NZLB01000045.1 GCA_002694075.1 Nisaea sp. | reverse complement strand
GCAGGCCGGTCATCAAACAGCGCGTCGGGTCGACCGGCGCGCCCGGCGGCATCAAGGTTTCAAAATCCTCGTCGGTGCGGACATGGGCGGTGGCCGCGCCCCACGGGCCGTAAAGGGTCGGTCGCGACGGGCCGAACAGGCCAAGGGTCGGCGTGCCGGCGGCGGCGGCGAGATGCATCAAGCCGCTGTCATTGCCGATGAACAGGCGCGCCCGGCCAAGCACGGCGGCCAGCGACAAGAGGTCGAGCGTGCCGACCAGATCAAGGGTCCGCGCCGGCTCCAGACGGGCCAACAGGGGCGCCGCCAAATCGCGTTCGCCCGGGCCGCCGGCGACCACCACGCGGGCGCCGGCAAGCCGGCCGCCGGGGCCGGTCAGCGCCGCCGCCAGGTCGGCGAAACGATCGGCCGGCCAGATTTTGCCGCGCCAATTGGCGGTCGGCCCAAGGGCCAGGAGCGGCCGCGGATCGGCGCCCAGCGCGGCCGTTGCCGCCGCCCGATGCGCGTCGGTCAGCCACAGGCGCGGCGCCGGCGGGGCCGTGTCGGCGGGGTCGATCAGACCGGCGAGGGCGGCCACCCGGTGCTGATCGGCGGCGCCGCCGCGCCACACCCGGCGCGCCCGGGTCGGCAGGACATAGGCACTGGCCGAGCCGCGCAGATCGATCACCGCGTCCCATAGCCGGCCCCATCCATGGGCCAGCACATCGGCCCAATGGGCGTGGCGGGCGAGGCCGCGGCCCTTGCGCAGCACCAGACAGGTTTCCAATTCCGGCAGGCCGGCGAACAAGGGCGCGGCGGCCGGCCCACAGACCAAAGTCACACGGGCGCCGGGCCAGCGCGCCAAAGCCTGCGCCAACACGCCGGTGCCGAGCACCGCGTCGCCGAGGCGCGTCGCCGAAATAAACAAAATGCGCTTGGCCATGCCGGCCCCTTCGCGGTTTGATTAGGAAATAACATAAAATAGCTAATCTTCTGATTTGATTCCGTCCCCTCTTGCCAAACGCCCGGCCGACGCGCAGTTTGGAAGGGTGTTGAGGAGGAAGCCGATGGCCCAATTCTGTCCCTTGACGGGGCGCGGCGTGATCGCTGTCAGCGGCGGTGACGCGCAGGCGTTCCTGCAGGGTTTGATCAGCAATGACATGACCAAGGTCGCCGACGGCCAGGCGATTTACGCCGCCCTGTTGACCGCCCAGGGCAAGTTTTTGTTCGACTTTTTCGTGGTCCCCTGGGGCGATGGCGTGCTGCTCGATTGCGAGGGGGAGCGGCGCGCCGACCTGTTGAAAAAGCTTAAAATGTACAAGCTACGCTCAGCTGTGGACGTCACCGACGAGACCGAAGTTTTCGCGGTAACCGCGCTGTTCGGCGATGGGCTGGAGGCGCTATTGGCGCCGGCGGCGGCGCCGTCGCCATGGGGCGCCGGGGTGATCTTTCACGACCCGCGCGACCCAGCCATGGGCGCCCGCTTGCTCCACCGGCGCCAGCCGGCGCCCGATTTTGGCGCCCTCGCCGCCGCCGATGCGGCCGCCTATGAGGCGCGCCGCGTCGCGCTGGCCCTGCCCGACGGCGCGCGCGACATCGCGGTGGAAAAGGACGGCTTGTTGGATGTCGGTTTCGAACGCCTCAACGGCGTCGATTTCGCCAAGGGCTGCTATATGGGCCAGGAAGTCACGGCGCGCATGAAATATCGCGGTCTGGTCAAGAAGACCTTGGCGCCGCTGACCTGCGACGGACCACCGCCGGCGCCCGGCAGCGCGGTGATGGCCGGCGCGGTCGAGGTCGGTCAAATCCGTTCGGGCGTCGACGGGGCCGCCCTCGCCCTATTGCGCCAGGACCGCCTGGCGGCGGCGGCCGACGCCGGCACGCCGCTGATCGCCGACGGCAAACCCGTCAGCGCCGCCTAAGCCTCACAGCCTCGGCCTCAGAGATCGGCGAGCGCAGCGCGGAAGGCGGCGACCAAGTCTTCCGCCGGGCCGGCACCGGCGATCACCCGCAACGCCCCCTCGGCGAGGCCCAGTTCGGCGCGGATCGGCGCCGGCACCTGGGGCAGCGCGCCGGCCGGGTAGGTCACCTCGGCGGCCAAATCCGCCGCGCCGGCGAGACGCGCCTGGACCGCCGTCGCCGCCGGCCCGCCGCCGCTTAACGTGACGGTCAGCGTCGCCGCCGACCGGCGCCCGGCGGCCGCCATCGCGGCGTGGTCAGGGTGGCCAGCCTGGCCCGGATAATCGACACCCGCCACCGCCGGATGGTCGACTAACGCCGCGACCAAACCCGCCGCCGCCGCGGCCGCCGCCGCCCGCCGCGCCGGCCAATCGGCGAGCGCAGCGAACGCCGCCAGGGCGGCGTCCTCGCCGGCGGCGCCGACGCCATGATCGCGGAAGTAGCGCAGGCGGTCGCGGCTGAACATCAATTCGGGCCGGTCGGCGGTCAACACCACCGCCAAGCCGCCCGGCGCCGCCTCGATCACCAGATCGGCGCCGGCCGTGAAGGGGTTGAAACGGTCCAGGCCAACCGCCCGGTTGTCGACCGCCAGGCGCACCTCCCGCGGGCCGGCGACGGCGGCCAACGCGGCGATGTCCGGCTGCCGCCAGGCCGGCGGCAGCTCGCTCTCAAGCCACAACAAACGGCTGTCGTCAGTCAGCACCGGCGCCAGCGCCGCCGGGTCGCTCAAATCGACGCGGCTAAAGCGGAGGCCCGACGTGCGCCCGCGGATGGTCTCGAAATAGCGTGCCGTCGGCGCCAACGGGTCGCCGGCGAAGATCACATGGCTGGCATGCTCGACCAGGTCGAGCACCGCGCCCGCCGCCGCCACCGGATCGGCGAAGACAAACGCCGCCGCGGCGCCAGGCATCAGCTCGACGAAAAACGCCGCCAAACGCCGGTCGGCGCCGGCCCGGCCACCGGCACCGGCGGCCGCCAAGCGGGCCGCGTACTCCTCGGGAAAGCCGCCGCCGTCCATCATCGCGCCTATTACGGCACCACCACTTCGATCAGGCTCGGCCCCTCGCTGGCCACCGCGCGCGCTAGCTGGTCGTTGAATTCCTCGCTGGTGAAGGCGCGGGTGGCCGGCACGCCCATGCCTTGCGACATGGCCACCCAATCCAAGTCCGGGCGGCCGATTTCGAGCATGTCGATGGCTTTGCGGCCGGGGTTGTCGGCGCCGACCCGCATCAATTCCCCCTTCAGGATCTCATAGGTGCGGTTGGCGAAAATGATATTGACGACGTTGCAATTCTCGCGCGCCTGGGTCCACAGGGCCTGCAGGGTGTACATGCCGCTGCCGTCGCCTTCCAAGCAGATCACCTTGCGGTCCGGACAAGCGATGGCGGCGCCGGTGGCGGCCGGGATGCCAAAGCCGATCGAGCCGCCGCAGCTGGACAGCCAGTCATGTTTCGGCGCGCCAGCGGTAAACGGCATGAAGGCCCGCCCGGTGGTCACCGATTCATCGACCACGATGGCATTTTCCGGCATGTAGGCGGCCAAGCCGCGGCCCAAACTTTCCGGCGTGATCGGCCCGCTCATCGGCGCCGGCGCTTCGGCCTCTTTGAGGAGCGGGGCCAGATGTAGACAATCCAATTCGGCGGCCAGCGCCTCGGCCGCCGCCACCGCGTCCTCCTCGNNCGTCGCCAGGGTGTGGATGTTGCAGCCCTCGGGATACAGNGCGCTGGGCTTGCCGGGGTAGCCGAAGAAGGCGACCGGCGCCTTGGCGCCGAGCAGGATGATGTTTTTGGCGGTGGCNAATTGCTTCAANGCCACATCGACGACGAACATGGTGCGCTCGACATCGACCCGGCCGGCGCCNCGTTCCCAGCGCCCGTTGGCGCCCATGCAGAACAGCCGGCAGCCAGTCGCCGCCTGGACCTTGCCGATGGTTTCCAACGGCCCCTCGCGCAGCATCGGGCCGGTCATCATGATGACCGTTTCCTCGCCCGATTTCAGCAGGCGCGCGGCCTCGACCACGCGGTCGGCGTCGACGNCCGCGCGGGCCNGCGCCGGCAGGGCGGCGGCCGGCGCCTCGGCATCTTCCCAGGCGGTGTCGCCGGGCAGGATCAGAGTGGCGATCTGACCGGGCGAGGTTTGCGCCGCCTGGATCGCCTCGGCGCCATGTTGCGCAACCTCTTTCGAGCTGCGCGATTGCTTGATCCAATGGGACACCGGCGCCGCGTATTTGGTGATATCGGCGGTCAACGGCGCGTCATATTTGTGGTGATAGGTGGTGTGGTCGCCGACGATGTTGACGATGGGCGTCATCGCCCGCCGGGCGTTGTGCAAATTGGCCAAGCCATTGGCCAGACCGGGGCCNAGATGGAGCAGGGTCGAGGCCGGTTTGTCGGCCATCCGCGCGAAGCCATCGGCCATNCCGGTGACGCCNCCTTCGAACAAACCNAGCACGCAACGCATGCCATCGACCTTNTCNAGGGCGGCGACGAAATGCATTTCGGANGTGCCGGGATTGGTGAANCACACATCAACGCCCGCGCCAACCATTGTGCGCACTAAACTTTCAGCCCCATTCATTGAATTCGCTCCCCTCGGATTGGTGATGCGGCGGACCCGCCCGGCACCGGTCGACGCCGCCGACCGGCCATTATGAGATAACCGTCAATGCATCGCCGGCGCGCGCAAAAGNCGGTTTCGATCGATTGAGTCGATGGACAGNCGGAATAGTTCACCGCCNCGATTGACAGTGATCGGAATGGCGGTGCCGGCCGGCCCCAGCGACCACACATGGCGAAAGAAATCGCCCAGGGTGTCAACCGATTGACCGGCCACGTCGACGATAATGTCACCGACCTGGCAATCGGCCATTTCGGCCGGCCCATCGTCGGACAAGGCGGCGATCACCAGGCGGTCCTCGATCTCGGTGCCGAACAGGCCAAGCCATGGGCGCGGTACCCGGCCGGCCGTGCCGGNGCGGGTCATGTCGTCGAAAATCGGTTTCAAAATATCGATGGGCACGGCCATGTTGCCGTCCACCGGTTGCTCGCCCTCGCCGCTTTGCTGAACGAACAACGAGCCGACGGCGACCAATTTGCCATTTTCGTCGATCACCGCGCCGCCGCCCCAATTGGGATGGGCGGGGGCGGTGAAAATCGCCTNNTCGATCATGTATTCCCAGTAACCGACGAATTCGCGCACAGAGATCACCTCGGCGGCGACGGCGCCAACGGTGCCGCCNTGGCCNGCGAAAATCACCCGGTCGCCCTCGCGCACCGAGGCCGACGAGCCGAATTCCAAATGGGGCAGNTCGAGNCGACCGAGCGCCTGTACCAGGCCAAAGCCACTTTCCTGATCGTAGGCCAGCACACAGCCGGCGACCGCCACCCCGTTATTGCCGGTGATCCAAATGGTCTCGGCTTCGGTGATCAAATACCCGATGGTCAGGACCAGGCCGTTGGCGTTGATCAACACCCCGCTGCCGGCCCGTTCGGTACCGAGGATGGATGCCGTGAAAGCGTCTTCGGGAATATGACTGCGGAGCGCCACCACGGCGTTCAACGCGGTCTTNAAATTAAACCCGAAATCCTCCGGCCGCGGCAGAAAATCGGCGTCATCCGCCATGCCCTGATCTTTCACTTTGTGGTCTTGGTGGCTCACTCTAGACCGGTCGCGGGCGCGAGGAAAGCGCCAAGCTGAGACTTGGCGGCGCGGCCGGCGACGGCCATANTGGCGGCCATGGTCAAGGCTTCTTCCCGCCCGCGCCGACGCCCGCCGAAAGGTTGGCCCACGGCCGCCTTTTGGCGTCCCTATTTGGCGCCCTTACGGGGCATCGGCCCACCAGAGGCAGCTGCCGACCTGGACCCGCCAGCCATCGCGGCGCGGTTCTGGACGGATGGTTTCGCTATTTTGCCCGGCGCCATGCCGGCCCATCAGATCGCACCCTTGGCCGCCGCCGTGCGCCGTTTGGCGGCCGCCGGCCTGCCGCCCGTGTTTTTGTTTCTGGCGCCCGAAACCTGGCGCGCGTTCGCACCGGTCGAGGCGCTGCTGACCTATATGTTGGGCCGGAAACCGGCGCTTTTGCCGCATTTCTGGGCCTGGCACGTGCCGCCGCGAGCGGGCGCGCGGGGGTGGCCGCCGCACCGCGACTATCAGGGGCCGAGCGTGATCGGCCCGCCCGGCCAGGAACAGGCCGCCAGTCTGTCGCTATGGCTGGCCCTGGACGCGGTTGGGCCGGACCAGGCGGCGCTGCGCCTGCTACCGATCGGCGCGCCTTCGGCGGCGGCGGTTCCGTTGACCGGTCCGGCCGGCACCATCGGCCTCTGGCGCCAGGACCTCTGGCATTGGAGCGACCCTATGCGGGCGACCGCCCGGCGGCCGCGGATCAGCCTAT
The DNA here is from genome assembly GCA_002694075.1 of Nisaea sp. Classification (GTDB taxonomy): domain Bacteria; phylum Pseudomonadota; class Alphaproteobacteria; order Thalassobaculales; family Thalassobaculaceae; genus TMED26. The sequence goes on along the minus strand of NZLB01000045.1, from coordinate 39,990 downwards.
CGCTGGAGTTTCAAAACCGGGCGCACCCGCCGCTGGCGACGCCGTTATTGGACCCGGCGGCGCCGCCGGCCTGGCCCTTGCGGCGCGATTTGGTCGCCGCCCAATTGGCGGCCTATGGCGGGATGGAGACCCTCGCTCTTGGATGGCGTCATATCGCCGCCCGACGCCGACGGCGGGCCGGCTGAACGGCCGGCATGGGGCGATTGGACGCGCCAAAAAAAGTAAACTCGCGCTGGCCAGCCCAGGCGCTTCTTTGTAAGGTGTCGGCGATTTAAAGTATTTTTACCCGAAACCCAAGAAAGGGCGATCAGGACATGCGTTATGTGGCCCCCAGCACGCTTGAGGAAGCGTCGGCCTTTTTGCTCGAGGCAAACGGCACCGGTCGGGTTCTCGCCGGTGGCACCGATTTGCTGGTGCAACTGCGCGCCGGCGTGACCACCCCCGGCATTATCGTCGATGTGAAACACATCGAAGAGTTGATGACCATCCAGGACGAGGATGGTGGCTTTCGTGTCGGCGCCGCCGTCTGCGGGCAGGAGTTGGGCGAACATCCGGGCGTCACCACCGCTTGGCCGGGCGTGGTTGAAGCGGTCGAGCTGATCGGCTCAACCCAGGTGCAAGGCCGCGCCACCGCCGGCGGCAACCTGTGCAACGCCTCGCCCGCCGCCGACAGCGTGCCGGCGATGATCGCGGCCGGCGCCACGGTCGCCGTCTATGGCCCCAACGGTCGGCGCGAGCTAGCCGTCGAGGACGTGCCGGCACGCCCGGGGAAAACCAATTTGGAGCCGGGTGAGCTGATCACCTCGATCAAATTGCCGGCCCGTCCGGCCGGCTCGGGCGACGCTTATCTGCGCATGACACCGCGGACCGAGATGGATATCGCCATCGTCGGCCTGGGCGTGGCCCTGACCATGGACGCCAGCGGCACGGTCAGCGCCGCTCGCGTCGGCTTGGGCGCGGTCGCGCCGACCGCCCTGCATGTGGCCGACGCCGATGCCGCCTTGATCGGCTCGAAATTGGATGACGAAGCGCTGGAGCGGGCGGCCGAAGCCTGCCGCCAGGCGTGTAACCCGATTAACGACAAACGCGGGACCGTTGAATATCGCACCAAAATCGCCGGTGTGTTGATGAAGCGCGCGGCCAAAATCGCCGCCGAACGCGCGGGGAGTTGAGACAATGGCTAAGAATCATGTGACCACCACGATCAACAACGAACCGGTGGAATTTTTGTGCGACACGCATGAAACCATGCTTGACGTGCTGCGCAACGACCTCGGCTTGACCGGCAGCAAGGAAGGCTGCGGGTCGGGCGACTGCGGCGCCTGCACGATCATGGTCGACGGCCGCCTGGCCTGCGCTTGCTTGATGCTCGGCGCCGAAGCCGAAGGGCGCACCATCGAAACCATCGAAGGCATGGCCAGCGGCGAGGAACTGCATCCGTTGCAGAAGAAATTCGTCGACGAAGCCGCCCTGCAATGCGGTATCTGCACGCCCGGCGTTCTGGTCGCGGCCAAGGCCCTGTTGGAGCGGAACCCCGACCCGACCGAGACCGAGGTGCGCTATTGGCTGGCCGGCAACCTGTGCCGCTGCACCGGTTACGACAAGATCATTCGGGCGGTGATGGACACCGCCGCCGAAATGCGCGCCAACTGACGGGAGAGTTCAGATGGGTAATCAATCGTACAAATGGGTTGGCACCCGCCAGCCGCGCCCCGACGGGGCCGATAAAGTCACCGGTCGCGCCCGTTTCGGCGCCGATTTCGACATGCCGGGCCAATTGGTCGGCAAGGTCCTGCGCAGCCCGCACGCCCATGCCAACATTCGCTCGATCGACACCAGCAAAGCGAAGGCTCTGCGCGGCGTCAAAGCGGTGATCACCGCCGCCGATCTGCCGGACATGCCCGATGAAATGGCCCCGGCCGGCGAGGTCATGGTGAACCTGCGCGACGTCACCCGCAACGTGATGGCCCGCGAGAAGGCGCTTTACGACGGCCACGCCGTCGCCGCCGTGGCGGCCACTTCCGAGGCCATCGCGCGCGAGGCCTTGGACCTGATCGAGGTCGATTACGAAGTTCTGCCGCATGTCATCGATGTCGATGGCGCGGTCGCCGCCGACGCGCCGATCCTGCATGATCATCTGCGTACCGATGGCGACGAGAACGCCGCCGACACGCCGACCAACGTGGCCAAGCGGATTGAGTTCCTGAAAGGCGATTTGGACGCCGGCTGGGCTGAAGCCGAAGTGGTCGTCGAAGGCTCCTTCACCACCAAGCCGGTCCACCAAGGCTACATCGAGCCGCACGCCGCCGTCGCCAGCGCCACCGAAGATGGCCAGGTGCAGCTGTGGTGCTCGACCCAGGGACAATTCAACGTGCGCGGCTATTGCGCCAAATTGCTCGACATGCAGACCTCGCAAATCCGCGTCACGCCGTCGGAGATTGGCGGTGGTTTTGGCGGCAAAACGGTGGTCTATCTGGAGCCGCTGGCGATCAAACTGTCGCAAATGGCCGGTAAGCCGGTGAAATTGGTGATGAGCCGCGAGGAAGTCTTCCGCGGGTCCGGGCCGACCTCGGCCGGCTCGATGGATGTCAAACTGGGCGCCACCAAGGACGGCCGCATCGTCGCCGCCGACTTCACCGTGCGCATGCAAGCGGGCGCCTTCCCGGGGTCGCCGGTTGGTCCGGCCTGCATGTGCTCTTTCGCCTGCTATGACATCGCCAATGTCAAAGTCGTCGGCTTCGACGTGGTGTCGAACCGGCCGAAAGTCGCCGCCTACCGGGCGCCCGGCTCGCCGGTGGCGGCCTGGGGCATTGAATCGGCGATCAACATGCTGGCCGAGGAATTGGGCATGGATCAAATCGATCTGCGCCTGAAAAACGCCGCCCGCGAAGGCACCAAGACGCATTACGGTCCGACCTTCAAGGACATCGGCATGATCGCCACCTTGGAGGCGGCCAAGAATTCGCCCCATTACCAAACCCCGCTCAAAGCCAGCCAGGGCCGCGGCGTGGCGGTCGGCTTCTGGTTCAATATCGGCATGGATTCCAGCGCCGCCTGTCATATCGGCGAAGACGGCACCGTGACCTTGATTTCCGGCAGCCCGGACATCGGCGGGTCGCGCGCCTCGCTGGCGCTGATGGCGGCCGAGGAATTGGGCATCGATTACCACAAGATCCGTCCGATCGTGGCCGACACCGCCTCCATCGGCTTCAACTTCCTGACCGGCGGCTCACGCGTTACCTTCGCCACCGGCATGGCGGTGGTGCAAGCCGTGCGTGACGCCATCGACGAGATGCGCGCGCGCGCCGCCAAACTGTGGGAAGTCGACGTCGAAGCGGTCATCTGGGAAGATGGCTGCGCCAAACCGGCCGGTTCCAACGTCGGCGATTTCGATCCCATGACGCTGGCCGAAATCGCCGCCAGCGCCGGCAAAACCGGCGGCCCGATCAATGGCCACGCGCAATTGAACGCGCAAGGCGCCGGGCCCGGTTTCGGGGCGCAAATCTATGATGTTTCGGTCGACGCCGACACCGGCCACACCACGGTCGAACGTTGCACCGTCGTCCAGGACGTCGGCACCGCCATTCACCCCGATTATGTCGAGGGTCAATTGCAAGGTGGCGTCGTCCAAGGCATCGGCTGGGCCTTGAACGAGGAATATATCTACAACGACAAAGGCCAGCTGGAAAACACCGGCTTTCTCGACTATCGGATGCCGGTCGCTTCGGACTTGCCGATGATCGAGCCGATCATCGTCGAGGTGCCCAACCCCAGTCACCCCTACGGCGTGCGCGGCGTCGGCGAAGTGCCGATCGTGCCGCCGATGGCGGCGATCGGGAACGCCATCGCCGAAGCCACCGGCGTACGCATGACCGATTTGCCGATGTCACCGCCGAAGCTGTCGGCCGCGCTCGACGCGGCCAAAGTGCGCGACGCCGCCGACGACTGATCGGCGACGTTGCCCCGGCGATGGCCACGGTCATCCTTCCGCGCTGGTTGGCGCGGCAATACACAAACGGTCAGGTCGAGCACCAAGTGCCCGGCCTGACCGTGCGCGCTTTAATTCGTGAATTGGATCATCGCCATCCAGGCCTGGCGCCGCGCTTGGAAGATGGCGTCGCCGTCGCCATCGACGGTGAAATCCATCAAAACGCGTTTCTTGAAAAAGTCGATTTGAACTCGGAAGTGGTGTTCATGCCGCCGATCGAAGGCGGCTAAACGGCGACAGGCTTACCACGCGTTCCCCACGCGCTTCCTGGGCCTTTCTTTACCACACACTTACCAAACCGGGCTTTTGCCGCCGTCGACATTGATCGACACGCCGGTGATGTAGCTGGCCGCGTCGGAAGCCAGGAACAAGGCGATATGGGCGAATTCCTCCGAGCGGCCGATCCGGCCCAGGGGAATGCCGTCGGCCATGCCGGCGATGAATTGCTCATAGGTTTGATTGCCGCCGATGTCGGCGTGCCGGCGGACCCATTGATCGCTGTCGATCAGCCCGACATGCAGGGCGTTGACCAAAATTCCGTGGGGCGCCATTTCCGCCGACAGGGCCTTGGTCATGGCGAGGCCGGCGGCGCGGCTGACCGAGGTCGGCATGCTTTTGGCCGGCGGCGCTTTGGCGCCGGTGTTCAACACGTTGATGATGCGCCCCCAACCGCGTTCCTGCATGCCGGGAATGGCGGCCCGCGCCAAGCGTACGGCGGCCATGAACTTGAGGTCCAGATCGTCTTGCCAATCGGCGTCACTGGTCTCCATGAACGGGCCGGTGGCCGAGCGGCCGGCGTTGTTGACCAGGATGTCGACGCCGCCGAAAACACTTTCGGCGTCGCGATAGGCGGCCAGGCAGCCGGCCTGGGTTTGCACATCGGCGCTGACGATCTCCACCCGCGCGTCGGGGCTGGCGGCCTGGATTTCGGCGCGGGCCGTGACCAGGTTATCCTCGCGCCGGGCGACCAACACCAAATTGGCGCCCGCCGCCGCGAAGGCCAGCGCCATCGCCTTGCCCAAACCCATGCTGCCACCGGTGATCAAGGCCGTGCGGCCGTCCAAACGAATTTCCATCGATCCCAACCCCGTCTGTTTGGTTTAGCGCAAGCTGGCGCAGAAGCGTTGAATGCGCGCGCAGGCGTCTTCCAACAACTCGGTCGCGGTGGCGTAGGAGATGCGGAAATGCGGCTCCAAGCCGAACGCCGCGCCGTGGACCGCGGCGACACCCTCGGCGCCGAGCAACTCGCTGACGAAATCCTCGTCATTCTCGATCACCTTGCCCGACGGCGTCGATTTGCCGATGCAGCCGGCAACCGAGGGGTAGACGTAAAACGCCCCCTCCGGCGTGTGGCAATTGATGCCCGGCGCCTGGTTCAACATTGACACCACCAAATCGCGGCGCGCCTTGAACACCTCGTTGTTGGCGGCCAGGAATTCCATCGGCCCGTCCAAAGCGGCGATCGAGGCGGCCTGGGCGATTGAATTGGGGTTGGAGGTCGATTGCGATTGGATCGTCCGCATGCCCTTGATCAGGCTTTCCGGGCCGGCCGCGTAGCCGATCCGCCAGCCGGTCATGCAAAAAGCTTTCGACATGCCGTTGACGGTCAACGTGCGGTCATAGAGCCCGGGCTCGACCTCGGCCGGCGTGCAGAATTTAAAATCGTCGTAGACCAGGTGCTCATACATGTCATCGGTCATCACCCACACATGGGGATGGCGCATCAGCACATCGGTGATACGTTTCAGATCGTCGTGGGTGTAGCCGGCGCCGGTCGGATTCGACGGGCTGTTGAAAATAATCCATTTGGTTTTCGGCGTGATCGCCGCTTCCAGATCGGCGGGCTGAAGAATAAAGCGGTTTTCCTGGCTGCAGGGCACAATCACCGGGGTGCCGCCGGCGAGCAGGACCATGTCCGGATAGGACACCCAATAGGGCGCCGGGATGACCACCTCGTCACCCTCATCGAGGCTGGCCATCAAGGCGTTATAGAGGATCTGCTTGCCGCCGGTGGCGATGCTGACCTGGCTCGGCGCGTAGTCGAGATTGTTGTCACGCTTGAACTTGCGGGCCACCGCCGCCTTCAATTCGGGGGTGCCGTCGGGGTCGGTGTATCGAGTTTCGCCGGCGCGCATGGCGGCGATCGCCGCCTCGATGACGTGATCAGGCGTGTCGAAATCGGGCTCGCCGGCGCTGAGGCCGATGATGTCCTTGCCTTCGGCGGCGAGGGCGCGCGCCTTGGCCGAAATGGCGATGGTTTGCGACGGCTTGATGGCGCTGAGACGGTTTGCGATGATCCCCATGGTTGTTCCCCCCGGGATAACAAGTGTTTTAATCTACATTTCGGTTCGCGTGACCTCGGCGACCCTACGCCGGAGACTGGGGCGATGCAAGCCGTCAGCGGCCTGTTAGACCCGCGTTCGAGACCATTGAGGAGCTTGGCCATGGCCGTCACCGGCCCCCGTGACAGCAATGATATGATTGTCGACCGTGATGTCATGGTGCGGGTGCGCGACGGTATCCGGCTGGCCACCGACGTCTACCGACCGGCCTCCACGCCGGGGCCGTTCCCGGTGATTTTGGAACGCACACCTTATGGCAAAGCCGAACCAAGCCCGCGCGAAGGCACCGCCGCCGACCCCAGCCCGCGCCCGCGCGCCGAGGTGGCGGCCCATTTCATCGCCCATGGCTACGCCGTGGTTTATCAAGATTGCCGCGGGCGCTGGGGTTCCGAGGGGCGTTTTGAGAAATACCTGGCCGAGGGCGAGGACGGCTATGACACCCTGGCCTGGATCATGGCGCAGCCCTGGTGCAATGGCCGCATCGGCACCATGGGGCTCTCCTACGCCGCCCATACCCAGGTCGCCGCCGCCTGTCTCAACCCGCCGGGGCTGGCCTGCATGCTGGTCGACAGCGGCGGCTTCTCCAACGCCTATCAGGCCGGTATCCGGCAGGGCGGCGCTTTTGAGTTGAAACAGGCGACCTGGGCCTTGAAACAGGCCAAACTTTCGCCCGAGGCCGAAGCCGACCCCCTGCTCAAAGCGGCGCTCCTGGCCGAGGACCCGCGCGCTTGGTTCGCCGCCATGCCGTGGCGGCCGGGGCATTCGCCGCTCAAATGGCATCCCGATTACGAAGCCTATTTATTCGAGCAATGGCGCCACGGCCAGGACGGCGCGTATTGGCGTCAATTGGGTATCTTCGCCGAGGGCTATTGGCAAGATTTCGCCAATGTGCCAATGCTGCACATGTCCAGTTGGTATGACGCCTATGTGCGCACCGCGACAGAGAATTACCTCGGCCTCAAAGCCGCCGGCAAGGGGCCGCTATGGCTGGTCATGGGGCCGTGGACTCATGGCGACCGCTCGCTGCGCGTGATCGGCGACGTCGATTTTGGCGCCAAGGCGCCACTCGACGGTAATCTGGCCGAGGATTTTTTCGCCTATCGGCGGCGCTGGTTCGACCGCTGGCTGCGCGACATCGACAATGGCGTCGACCGCGAAGCGCCGGTCAAACTGTTCGTGATGGGCGGCGGCGGCGGCGACAAATCGGACCAGGGCCATCTCGACCACGGCGGCGACTGGCGCGATTTCGCCGATTGGCCGCCGCCGGCGGTGGCCACCACCGCCTACTACCTGCACGCCGACGGCAGCTTGTCGACGACCGCGCCGACCGCCGCCGGCGCCGCGCTGACCTTCGACTACGACCCGCGCCATCCGGTGCCGTCGATTGGCGGCACCATGACCTCGGGCGAGCCGATCATGGTCGGCGGCGCCTTCGATCAACGCGAGGGACCGGACTTCTTCGGCTCGAAACCGCCCTATCTACCGCTGGCCGCGCGCGCCGATATTTTGGTGTTCGAGACACCGCCGCTGGAAAGCGATCTGACACTGGCCGGCCCGATCACCGTGCATTTGCACGTCAGCTCCGACTGCCCGGACACCGATTTCACCGCCAAACTAATCGATGTGCACCCGCCGACCAGCGATTTTCCAACCGGCTACGCGGTCAATGTCACCGACGGGATCCTGCGCTGTCGCTATCGCGAGTCGTGGACCGAGCCCAGCCTGATGACCCCGGGCACGGTTTACACCATCACCATCGAACCTTTCGCCACCGCCGCCGTGTTCAAAGCCGGCCACCGGCTACGCCTCGATATCTCATCCTCCAACTACCCGCATTTCGACCTCAATCCCAACACCGGCGCGCCCGAAGGCGATTGGCGGCGCAGCCAGGTGGCGGCCAACACCGTCCACCTCGACCGGACGCATCCTTCCCATATCCTTTTGCCGGTGTTGCCGGCCTAGCCTTTTTTGGAGTTTTCATGGAATTCGATCTGCCAAGCTTGAACAACAAAGACCGCTACAAGCTGCTCACCTCGACGATTATTCCGCGGCCCATCGCCCTGGTCTCGACCATCGATGAGGACGGTACGCTCAACTGCGCGCCCTATAGCTTTTTCAACGCTTTTTCCGAAGACCCGCCGGTCTGCGTTCTGGGCATCCAGCGGCGCCCCGACCTCAAGCCCAAGGACACCAGCCGCTTGATCCGCGACGGCGGCGAATTCGTTGTCAACCTGGTCGACATGCGCATCGCGGAGGGCATGAACATTTCGGCCATCGATTTCGACCCGGAAATTGACGAGTTCGACCTGGCCGGGTTTACCCCGGTGGCCAGCCGCAAGGTCGCGCCGCCGCGCATCGGCGAAGCGCCGGTCGCCTTCGAGTGCCGGCGCACCGTCACCCTGCAGCTTAGCGCCGAACGGGACCTGGTGGTCGGCGAGATTTTGCACATGCACGCCCGCGAGGGCCTGATCGACCCTGAAACGCTCTATCTCGACCGCGACCAATATGACGTGGTCGGCCGCCTCTATGCCGATCTTTACGCGCCGCTGCGCGACGTGTTTCAGTTGAAACGTTGGGAGCCCGACGATTATTTGGCGGCCCATGGCCTTGACGCCGCCGGCCGGCCCATCGACAACGACAAGACATGACAGCGCCCGGCGATTTGGGCAGAGTGGCGGCGCGGGCCAGCACGCGCCGAAAAACAGGGGGGAAGCGATGAAACTTTATGATTACAAAATGGCGCCTAACCCGCGCCGAGTGCGCGTGTTCGCCGCCGAGAAAGGCTTGGACATTCCATTGGTCGACGTCGACCTCGGCGCCAAGGCGCAAATGGACGACGCCTATCGCGTCAAGAACCCGCAAATGATCGTGCCCGCCCTCGAGCTGGATGACGGCACGTTGCTTACCGAAAGCGTCGCCATCTGCCGCTATCTGGAAGAGCTTCATCCAACGCCCAATCTGTTTGGCGACAGCGCGCTCGAGCGCGCCCAGGTCGAGATGTGGAATCGCCGCATGGAACAAGAGGGCCTGGCCGCCGTCGCCGAAGCCTTTCGCAACACCGTGCCGGGTTTCGCCGGACGCGCCCTGCCGGGGCCCCACGACTACGACCAAATCGCCGAATTGGCGGCCCGCGGGCAAGCCCGTCTGGCCCATTTCTTCGATGATTTAAACGCCCATCTAGCGACCAGCGCGTTCGTCGCCGGCGACCGTTTCACCATCGCCGACATCACCGCCTATATCGCCGTCGACTTCGCCAAGGTCGCTAAGAAACGGCCCGACGACAGCCAGCCGGCCCTGATCGCCTGGCGGGACAAGGTGGCCGCGCGGCCGAGCGCCGCGGCTTAGTCGGTCAGACCCTCGGCGAAGGCCTGGATGCGGTCAAGCGCCGCGTCCAGGGTCGCCAAACCGGTGGCGTAGGACAGCCGAAGATGCGGCGACAGGCCATAGGCCGCGCCATGGACCACCGCCACCTCCCGTTCTTCCAACAAGCGTTCGGCGACATCGCCATCGTTTTCCAGGCGCGCGCCAGCGGCGGTTTTGCGGCCGAGCCAGTCGCGGCAATCGGGGAACACGTAAAACGCCCCATCGGGCAGCGCGCAACGCAAGCCGGGGATTTCGTTCAAACGGGCCACCACATGGTCGCGGCGAGCCTTGAACACCGCCCGCCGTTCGGCGACCAAAGTCTGATCGCCGGCCAGCGCGGCCGCCGCCGCGGCCTGGGAAATCGAGCACGCGCCCCCGGTCACCTGGCTTTGCATCTTGGCCATCGCCTTGATCAAGGCGGCGTCGCCGCCGGCGTAGCCGATCCGCCAACCGGTCATGGCGTAGGCTTTCGACACGCCGTTCATGGTCAACACCCGGTCGGCGATCGCCGGCGCCACCGCCGCGATGGTCGCGAAGGCACCATCGAACACCAAATGCTCATAGATATCATCGGTCAGGACCCGCACCTCGGGATGGTCGGCGAGAACCGCCGCCAGGGCCGTTAAATCGGCCGGCCGGTAGCACCCGCCCGAGGGGTTGTTCGGTGAATTGATGACCAGCCAGCGGGTGCGCGGGGTCAGCGCCCCTCGTAACGCCTCGGGCGTCAAACGAAATCCGTTTTGAAACTCGGTCGGCACGAAGACCGGCGTGCCGCCGGCGTATTTGACGATATCCGGATAGCTCACCCAATAGGGCGCCGGCACAATCACCTCGTCGCCGGGGTTGAGGGTGGCGGCGAAGGCGTTGAAGATCACTTGCTTGCCGCCGTTCGACACCAGAATTTGGTCGAGCGCGTAATCAAGATTGTTTTCGCGGCGGAACTTTTCCTGCACCGCGCGCTTCAAAACCTCGGTGCCGGCGAGCGGGGGATAACCGGTCTCGCCCCGATCCATGGCCGCCTTGGCGGCGTCTTTGACATGTTCGGGGGTATCGAAATCGGGCTGGCCCATCGACAACGCCAGGACATCGCGGCCGGCCGCGCGCATCGCCCGCGCGCGTTGGGTCATAACCGCCGAAGCGGAGGTTTCAATGCGGTTGAGGGCGGCGGCGAACATCGGCGATCCTTCTCTTAAAACCAAACGCGGCAGCCGCCAGCATAAGTTGCCGGGGCCGCCGCGCATAGTCCATCGTCGCCGACGGTTTTTCTGGGGTTAGGCCGCCGCTTGCGCCGCCGCCTGGCCGGCCTGGCGGCCGAATACCGCGCCGCTCATCAAACCGGTGCCGCCGGCGTAGTTGAAATAGAACAAGCCGCCGACCAACTCGCCGGCGGCGTAGAGGCCGGGAATCGGCCGGAGGTCGGTATCGACCACCGCGCCGTTCTCATCGATGCGCAAGCCGCCGAAGGTGAAGGTCACGCCGCAAGTGATGGCGTAAGCCTCGAACGGTGGCTCATCGAGAACATTGGCCCAATTCGACTTCGGCACGGCCAGCCCCTTGGTGCCCCGGCCGTCGAGGATCGCCGGGTTGAACTTCACGTCGGTCATCACCGCCGCGTTGTATTCTTGCAAGGTCTTCAGGGCTTGGTCCGGATTGACCCCTTCCAGCTTGGTAACCAATTCCTCCAGGGTATTGGCCGAGACCTTGGTCATCTGGCGAATACGATATTCGTCGCGCAGCAAATGCAGGACCTTGCTGTCGAAAATCTGCCAGGCGAATTGGCCCGACTGGTTCAAAATCTCGCGGCCGTATTTGGCGTAGGTGTAGTTGCGGAAATCGGCGCCCTCGTCGACAAAACGCTCGCCCTCGGCGTTGACGATCACGCCCAGGGGATAGGAATGCTTCTGGAAATTGTCGCCGACCGACAGATCGCCGAACTCCGGTGCGTTCAAATCCCAGCCGACGGCGTGGCAGCCGGACCAGTTGCCATAGGGCATGGCGCCAATGTCGAGGGCCATTTTAATGCCCTCGCCCATGTTGTGGCGGGTGCCGCGGACTTTCACCAAATCCCAGCCCGGGCCGAGATAGCGTGTGCGCCAATCGGAATTGCTTTCAAAGCCGCCGCTGGCCAGCACCACCGACTTGGCGTGCATGTCACGCACCTTGCCGTCGTGCTTGACCTTGACCCCGCGCACTTTTTCGTTGTCGTAGATCAACTCGATGGCGCGATGTTCGAACAAGATCGGAATATTCAAATCGCCGGCGATTTTCGACTGCATCTCCCAGATGCCGTGGCCGCCGCCCCAGTATTCCAACACCAGGCCGCCCCAGAACTTCATCTTGCCGTCGACCTTGAAGGCCTGGCGGTTGTACATCGGCATGAAGCGCATGCCCTTGGTGCGCATCCATTGGGCGGTTTCCAGCGACCGGGTGACCAAGGTTTCACAGAGCTGCGGGTCGGTGCGATATTGGGTGACCCGGAACATATCGTCATAATATTGGTCGGTCGTATACGTGCCGAAATCGTTGTTCTCGATCTCTTCATCGGTGAGATCGACCAAGGTCATGATGTCTTGCAAACCATTATGAGCAAAGCGCATGGCGCCGGCGGTGTAGCGCGAATTGCCGCCCGCCTCTTCTTCCGGCGCGCGCTCCAAAATCACCACTTTGGCGCCGTGCTCATGGGCCGACAGCGCCGCGCACATGGCCGCGTTACCGGCGCCGACAACAATCACGTCATATTCTTCGGACACGAAAATCTCCTTCGCGGGGGATGGATGAAATCAGTTATGGCCCAGCAGCCGGCGCCGGAACGTGAATTTGTTGGCGACGGCGTCAAGCTCGCGTTTATAGGGCGGTGGCGTGTCGGTGGTCACCCGCAGCCACACGAACACCGGGCCATTGCCTTGACGCAGGGTGCGGCTGGCGTCGGCGATCTGGTCGGCGGTCGACACCGTGCGGGTGATCTGAATGCCGGCGCCGCGCGCCACCGTCTCCAAGTCGACGCCCTTGGCGGTATGGCTCGGCTGATAGCCGGTCTCGCCGTTATGGCCATTGTCGACGCAAACAATCGCCAAATTGCTCGGCTGTTCGGCGCCGATGGTCGCCAGCGCGCCCAGCCCCATCAAGAGCTCGGCGTCGCCGGTGACCACCAAAACCTGCTTGTCCGGCTGGGCCAGGGCCAGGCCGAAACCGGTCATGGCGGCGGCGCCCATGGCGCCAGTCATCAGAAATTGGATATGCGCCTCGCCGGTCAACGCCCCGATATCCTTGCCGGTGCCGGCCAGGCCGGAGATCAACAGGAAGTCGGCCGGGTCACCGACCAGCGCCGGAACCGCCTCTTTGCGGTCCAGAACGCGCGGCATGTCTGCGGTCATCGTTGCCCCCTCCCTCGGGCGCTCAAAACGGCTTGGCGCCGATCAATTTTTGCGACAGCAAAACCGCCGTCGCCTGGTTGGCATGATAGGCGGCGTTGACGGCGGCGCTCGCCGTCGGCACCACGTCCTCCGGCCGATCAACCGTGAAACAACGCACCTGCATCGCCTCCAAGGTCGGCCGCACCGCTTGGCCCATCGGGTATTGCCAGGCGTTCTGCTCGCCGAAATCGCCGCGCATGCTGACCAAAGCGACAAACGGGATTTGCGCGATCTGGATCAACGATAAGAGGTTGATGCAATTGCCGACACCGCTGGATTGCATCGCCAGCACCGCGCGTTGGCCACCCAGGTGGGCGCCGGTGATCAGGCCGATGCCTTCGGATTCAATGGTCAGGCCAATCGACGTGGCCGCCGGGTCGGCGCCGGCGCGATTGATCAGCACTTTATGTCCGGCGTCCGGCACATGGCCGAAAATAGTGACGTCGAGAGCCCGTAAACAATCATAAAGCTGGTCGGGCCAAACGGGGGCGTCGGCGGTCATCTGAGCGGTCCCTTGGATGCCATCGTTCGAATGTATACAAGCATGCGCAGGACGACAATAGCCTTGGCAGGCGATTTGTTCAGAACACGGCCCGCGTCCGGTAAAACGCTTTGCGCGGCGGGTCTTTTTTTGTATACAAAAATCATGAGCGTGCTTCTGCCATCAGCGCCGCGCGGGCAAGTGGTTCTGGATCAAATTCGCCAGGCCATTGGCGAGGGCCGACTGCGTCCCGGCGACCGTCTGCGCGAGGCCGAGATCGCCGCCTGGCTGGGGGTCAGCCGAACGCCTGTGCGCGAGGCGCTGAAACGCCTGCAAGCCGACGGTCTGGTGCAATCGACCCCATGGGCCGGGATGACCGTCACCAGCCTCGACCGCGGTCAGGTGATTGAGCTCTACGTGATGCGCGTGGAGTTGGAGGGGCTGGCCGCCCGCTTGGCCGCTGAATACGCCAGCGACGCCGAAATCGCCGCCTTGCGCGACCATCTCGACAGGGCCGAGGCGGCCCTTGACGACGCCGCCGAAAGCGCCCGGCTCAACCGCGGCTTTCACGCCGCCATCTACGCCGCCTCGCACAACCGCTACTTGGTGCAGACCCTGGCCGGGTTAAGTACCACTTTGGCCCTGCTGCCGGACACCACCTACGCCGTACCGGAACGGCCGGCGGCGGCGCTCGCCGAACATCGCGCCATCGTCGCGGCGATCTGGGCCAATGACGGGGCCGAGGCCGAGGCCGCCGCGCGCCACCACATGCGGGGCGCCCGCCGGGCGCGCCTGGACCTTAGTTTTCGAGAGCCGGCGCCGCGCCCGGTCGAGGCCTGAGCAACCGCCCACGCAAGAGGCCAAGGGCGCCGCCAAGCGCGGCCCAAAATACCAAGCCGACCACCAGCACCCACACGGCGAAGTCAAGGTGCAAGGCGGCGAGGGCCGGCGCGGCGGCGGCCGGCGTCGGTGGCGCGCCAAGGCCATGGGGCAAGGCCAACAGCCCGACGCCTAGCAGGGCAAAGGGCAAGCGGCGCGTCAAAACGATCAGGGCCAGACCGCCGGCGGTCGCCAGGGCGGTGGCCAGCCACCACACCTGGCGCGCGGTCAGATCGGCTGCCGGCATGCCCGGTAACTCCGCCGGCAGACCAAGGCCCGGCGCCAAGGTGACACTGGCGAAACCGGCCAAGCCCCAGAGAACGCCATGGCGCCCATCGCGCAAACCGCCGGCCAACTCGCTGGCCACCAGCAACAACAGGGCGAACCCGATCGCGCCGACGACATGGGCGGCGATGTTGTAAAGCTGCCGCGGCAAGCCCTCGCCCGGCGCCCAGCCGTCGCCGTGATCATGGCCATGGCCGCTATCGGCGGCGGCGCCTTCCAAGGCTTCGGCGGCGATCACCAAGGGCGCGGTGGTCATCTCATGGAGGAGGGCGGTGACCACACCGACGCCGACGCCGGCGATCACCGCGATCAATATCAACTGTCGAAACAACCGCATGGCGGCAAACAAACGCTTAGTGGCAGGGAAAGGCCATCGTGTGGCGGTAATCGTGACCGGCGTTATGGACCACATGGATATGCGCGAACCCAGCGACACCAACGATCATCAGACCCAAGGCGCCGGCCGCCAAAAGGGGGGCCAAGCGGCGTTCAACTTCGGTCGCGCCAACGCTTTGGCCCACGCCACGAATAACTGCGTTCATCTTTCCTCCTTGACCCAGGGCGGGCCGGCCCGCCCTGGGGCGCGGTTGTTTTAGGGCTAAGAGTATATGGCAAATTCACCGCCACGCAATTGCCAAGGCCGGTCAGGTCCACTACAACGAAAGCGACGGTGCCGTGTTGTCACGGTGAAAAGGGAACGGAGTGAAACCCTCCGGCTGTGCCCGCAACTGTAAGCGGCTTGCGCCAAGTCCACCGCCACTGGAATTCTCCGGGAAGGCGACTCTGGCGCCCACGCCGTAAGCCAGGAGACCTGCCGTCGCGCGCAACCCATGTCGCCAGCGGGAAGACTGGCGGGGAGGACACGATGCACCCTTCTCAGGCACCGGCCCGGCCGGTCACCATCCTGATCTGTGACACCTGCCGCGACCGCCGCGTGTCGCCGCCGCTGGCCGGCGCCGGCGCGGCTTTGGCGGCGGCCACCGCCGCCGCCGTCGGCGACCGGCCGATCCGGGTCGAAACCACCTCATGCCTGGCCAATTGCCAGCGCGGGCTGAGCGCGGCGATCCGCGTGGCCGGCGGCTGGACCTACGTTTTCGGCGGCTTGACCGGCGACGACGCCGACGCATTGGTCGCGGGCGCCGGCATGATCGAGGACAACGGCAAAATGACCCTGCGCGGCCGACCGGCGGCCTTGAAACAAGGTCTGATCACCCGCCTACCGCCATTGGCCGGAGACCCGTCATGAGCGCCGCCGGCCGCATTCCCTGCACCATCGTCACCGGCTTTTTGGGCGCCGGGAAAACCACTTTGATCCGTAATTTGCTGACCCATCCGGGCGGCCGGCGCTTCGCCGTCATCGTCAATGAATTTGGCGATGTCGGCATCGACGGCGAGGTCCTCAAGGGCTGCGGCATCGACACCTGCCCCGAGGAAAATGTCGTCGAATTGGCCAATGGCTGCATTTGCTGCACCGTTGCCGACGATTTTCAGCCGGCCCTGGAAACCATTCTGGCGGCCCGCCCGGCGGTCGATCACATCCTCATCGAAACCTCTGGCCTGGCCCTGCCCAAACCCCTGGTGCAGGCGTTTCAATGGCCGGACATCCGTAGCCGGGTGACCGTCGACGGGGTGGTCGCGGTGGTCGACGGCGCGGCCTTGGCCGCCGGTCAGGTGGCCGGCGATCTCGACGCCCTGGCGGCCCAACGCGCGGCCGATGACGCCCTCGACCACGACGACCCGATTGAGGAGGTCTTCGAGGACCAAGTCGCCTGCGCCGATTTGGTGATCCTGTCGAAGGTCGATTTGCTGGACGCGGCGGCACGCACGGCGGCCGAACGCCAGGTCACCGATCATCTTGGCCGGGCGGTCAAAATCGTCGCCGCCCGCGACGGCCAGGTCGACACCGACGTGCTGCTCGGCCTCGACGCCGACGCTGCCGCCGTGATCGACCAACGGCGGACCCACCATGACGGCGAAGAAGACCATGAACATGATGACTTCGACAGTTTCGTGGTCGCCTTGGACATGGTCGCCGATCCACAGGATCTGGTGCGCCGGGTGACCGCCGCCGGCGCCCTGCCCGAGGTCCTGCGGGTCAAGGGTTTCGCCGAGGTCGCCGGCAAGCCCATGCGCTTGGTGGTGCAGGGCGTCGGCGCCCGCGTGCAACACCATTTCGACCGCCCCTGGCGGCCGGACGAGCCGCGCGGCACGCGCCTGGTGGTGATCGGCTTGAGCGGTCTCGACCGCGCCCGTATCGAGGCCGTTTTGGCGGCCTGAGCCGATGCACATCGCCAATATCACGACGGCCAGCCTCGACGACCGGGTCGAGCCGGTCGATCTCGCTCAAAGCCCGGGCGACATCGTGATCCTGTCCTTTTCCGACAGCGATTTGAACACCCTCGCCGGCGCTCACGCGGCGGCCGGCGATTTGCCGAGCCTGCGCCTGGCCGCGCTGAACGATTTGCGCCATCCGATGTCGGTCGATCTGTGGCTCGACACCGTGGCGGCCGGCGCCAAGGTCATCTTGATCCGCCTGCTGGGCGGCTACGAGTGGTGGCGCTACGGCTGCGAACAGGTCGCCGCCCTGGCCCGTCGCCGTGGCATCGCGCTGGCCCTGTTGCCTGGCGAATGCCGCGACCGCGATCCGGATTTGGCCCGTTTGTCGACCGTTCCGGCCGCCGAACAGGCCGCGCTGCTGTCCTGTTTTCGCGAGGGCGGCACGGCCAACATGGCTGTGCTGCTGGCCCGTCTGGCGACCCTCGCCGGCGGCGCCCCGGTGAATGCGCCAGCACCCAAAACCGTGCCGCGTCACGGTTTTTACCAACCCGGCATCGGCATCGTCGCCCGCCCGGAACCGGCGACGCCAGCGCGAGCGACGGTGTTGATCGTGTTTTACCGCTCGATCCTGCTGGCCGGCGATCAGACCCCCGTCGACGCCTTGGTCGCGGCCCTGGCGGCGCGCGACATCGCCGGCCTACCGCTGTTCGTGCCGAGTTTGAAAGACGATGCGGCGACCGCCTTTTTGCGCGCGGCGGCGCGCGACCATGGCGCGGCGGCGATCGTCACCACCACCGCCTTCGCCGCCGCGCAAGGACCGGCCGCCACCAGCGTCTTCACGGACCTTGGCGTGCCGGTACTGCAAGCGATGATCGCGACCACGCCCTTGGCCGCCTGGCGGGACAGTCCGCGCGGCCTCGGCACCGCCGATCTGGCGATGCATATGGTTCTGCCGGAATTGGACGGCCGCTTGGCCGCCGGCGCGCTGTCGTTCAAGGCCGCCGAGAACCGGGACGCGGCGCGCCCTTCGGCGCGCTCCGGCGCCGACGCTGGGCCGTTGGAATTCGCACCCCTGCGCAATCGCCCGGAGGCCAGCCGCATTGACCAGGTGGTGGCGCGCTTGGTCGCCTTGCTGGACCTCCGCGACTGTCCGGCCGAGCGCCGACGGTTGGTCATCATGCTGCCCGACTACCCGGGCGCCGATGGCCGCACCGGCTATGCCGTCGGGCTCGACGCGCCGGCCTCGGTGCTGGCGATCCTCCATGACCTGGCCGCCGCCGGCTACCGGGTTGACGGGATCCCGGCGACCAGCCGCGAGCTGCTGGCGCTATTGGCCGACGCCACCCCGGCGGTCGAGGGCGCCGCTTGGGCCGCCGCCTTCGACCGCTTGCCGGGCGCGGCGCGCGACAAGGTGACCGCCGCCTGGGGACCGCCACCGAAAGGCCCGCACCGTCTGCGCCATCACCGTTTTGGCAATGTCTGGGTGGTGCTGGCCCCCGACCGCGGACGGGGCGCCGACCGGCGCGCCGATTATCACGATCCCGACCTGCCACCACGCCATGAACTGTTGGCCTTTGGCCATTGGCTGCGCCACGACGCCGGCGCCCACGCCGTGGTCCATGTCGGCGCCCATGGCACGTTGGAATGGCTGCCGGGCAAGGCCGCCGCCCTGACGGCGACCTGTTTCCCCGAGATCGTCGCCGGCGCTCTGCCGGTGATCTACCCGTTCATCGTCAACAACCCCGGCGAGGCGGCCCAAGCCAAGCGCCGAATCGCGGCGCAGACCCTCGGCCATTTGCCACCGCCCCTGGTCGACGCCGGCCTGACCGCCGCGCAGGCCGAAATTGAACGCCTGGTCGACGAGTTCGTGCAGGCCGACGGCCTGGACCGCCGCCGGCGCGACCGTCTGGCCGGGCTGATCCACCGCCGCGCGGCGGCCACCGGCCTCGACCGGATCGCCGGCGTCGCCGCCGACGCCGACGCCGACACCGCCTTGAAACAGATCGACGCCTGGCTCTGCGACATCAAAGACTTCGCGATCAAGGATGGCCAGCATATCTACGGCCGCGCCGAAGCCGGTGCGCCGGCCGCGCGGCGGGCCAGCGCGGCGGCCGAGAAAGCCGCCCTTTTGGCCGCGCTCGACGGCCGCTTCATCGCCCCGGGACCGGCCGGCGCGCCCCATCGCGGCCGCCGCGACGTCCTGCCCACCGGGCGCAATCTTTACACGGTCGACCCGCGCGCCCTGCCGACCGCCACCGCCACCGACCTGGGCCGAGAGGCGGCTGAGGAGGTCGTGCGCTTCTACTTGCAGGAACATGGCCAATGGCCGCGCGCGCTGGTCATCGACCTGTGGGGCAGCGCCAGCCTGCGCACCGGCGGCGAGGAAATCGCCCAGGGCCTGTGGCTGATGGGCTGCCAGCCCGAATGGGATGGTGAAACCGGGCGGGTGACCGGTGTTCAAGTGCTGCCGCCGGCCCATCTCGGGCGTCCACGGATCGACGTGACCTGGCGAATCTCCGGCCTGTTTCGCGATATGTTTCCGGCGCAATTGGCGCTGCTGGCGAGCGCCGGTGACGCGGTCGCCCGGCGCCAGGGCGAGGGCGCCGACAATCCCCTGGCCGCGGAAGCCGCCGCCGGCCGCGCCACCCGCCGGCTGTTCGGCAGCGCGCCCGGCACCTATGGCAGCGGCGCCGAGGCCCTGTTGCAAAGCGGCGCGTGGCGCGACCGCGCGGCCATCGGCGCGGCCTATTTGGCGACCGCCGACCACGCTTTTGACGAGGGCGGCGACGACGGCGCCGGCCGCCATGATCCGGACGGTTTTTCGGCCCAGGTCGCGCGCGCCGACTTGCTGGTCCATATCGGCGACGACGCCGGCCGCGACTTGCTCGAGGGATCGGCCGACGCCGCTTTCATCGGCGGTTTCGCAGCCGCCGCCGCGCGCCTTGGCAAGGCCGCCGATCTGGTCACCTTGGACACCCGCGATCCGCATCGCCCGCGCGCCCGCGCCCTCATCGACGATCTGCGCCGGGTGGTCACCGGCCGGGCCGTCAACCCCCGCTATATCGCCGGGCAAATGCGCCACGGGCCGCGCGGGGCGGCCGATTTCGCCGAAACCGTCGACCGTTTGGTGGCTTTCGCCGAAACCACCGAAAGCGTGCCCAACGCTTTGATCGACATGGTCCATGACGCCTATGTCGGTGACGCCCAGGTGCGCGATTTCATCCGCACCGAGAATCCCGCCGCCGGCCAGGCTATGGCCAATCGCTTACGGGTGGCGCGGCGGCGCGGCCTGTGGCACCCGCGGCGTAACCAGGTCGATGATGAACTGGCCGCCCTGGCGGCGCCCCTGGCGGAGGCCGCACCGTGACCGCGGCGCCGAACCTGGCCCGCCGCGGCGCCTGCCCCAGTCTCGACCAACCGATGGTCACCGGCGACGGCCTGCTGGTGCGGCTGACGCTGGCCACGCGCGCGCTCAGCCCGGCGCAATGGACGGCGCTGACGACGGCGGCGGCGACCCATGGCAACGGACGAATGGAAATCTCGCGGCGCGGCAACCTGCAGCTGCGGGGCCTCACCGCCGACCGCATGGCCGGGCTGGCAACCGCTATCGCCGCCGCCAAGATCGCCCTCGCCGCCGCGCCGCCAATTGAAATTCACCCATTGACCGGCCGGATCCCCGGGGCCGTCGCCGACCCCCGCCCCCTCGCGGCGGCGTTGCGCGCGGCTGTCGACGCGGCCACCTGGGGGAACGCTTTACCGGCCAAAACCAGTGTGGTGATCGACGGTGGTGGCGCCTGGACCCTGGCCGGTTTGGGCGCCGATTGCCGCCTGACCGCCCTTGACGGCGCCGCGTGGCGACTGACCTGCGGGGCTCATGATTTTGGCCCGTTCGATGCCGCCCGGGCGGCGGCGGCGACGCTCAAGGTGCTCGCCACCTTGGCCGCCGGCCGTTGCCGGGCGCGGGATTTGCCGGCGAGCGCGGCGGCATTCGCCGACCTGCCCCGTCTGGCCCCGGCGCCGGCCCAGACAACAGGGGATCTGATCGGCGTGCACAGGTTGGCCGATGGCGACACCTTGCTGGCCACGCAATTGCCCTTTGGCGGCGCCATGGCCGCCAATCTCGCGCGGTTCGGCCGGGCCGCCGCCAAGGCCGGCGCCAACGCCCTGCACCCGGCGCCAGGCAAAACTCTGCTGGTCACAGGGTTAACGCCAGCTTCCGCCAGCCGTCTGCGCACCACCGCCGAGGCGTGTGATTTAATCACCGCCGCCGACGACCGCCGACGCTGGGTGGTCACCTGCGCCGGCCAACCGGCATGCGGGCAGGCCCATCTCGACACCGTCGAGATCGCCCGGCGCCTGATCGCCAACTTGGACCCGGCGGACGCCTTTGGCGGGACGGTCCATATCAGCGGCTGCGCCAAGGGCTGTGCGCGACCGCCGGCACCGGCGGCCGAGATCATCGGCACGACGGCCGGCCCGCAGATTATCGCCGCGGCGGGGTTGGCGCCCGACCTGCGCGCCCACCTCACGGTCGCCGCCGAGGAGGATCGATGAGCGGCTGGCATTATGAACGGGACGGCCAAGCGATTTATCGCCAGTCCTTCGCGATCATTCGCGCCGAAGCGGATTTGTCGGCTTTCGACGACGCCGAGGCGGAGGTGGCGGTGCGCATGATCCACGCTTGCGGCCTGGTCGAGGCGGTCCGTCATTTCCGCTTCGCGCCGGGGCTGGTGTCGGCCGCCCGCGCCGCGTTGGCCGGCGGCGCGGCGATCCTGTGCGACGCCGAGATGGTGGCGCGCGGCGTCACCCGCGCCCGCCTACCGGCCGATAACCGGGTGATCTGCACCTTGCGCGACACCCGCACGGCGGACCTCGCCAGCCGGCGCGGCACCACCCGCTCGGCGGCGGCGATGGAACTGTGGGGCGACGACCTGGCCGGCGCCCTGGTGGTCATCGGCAACGCGCCGACGGCCTTGTTCCATCTGTTTGAAATGCTCGCCGACGGGGCCCCCAAACCGGCGGCGATCATCGGCATGCCGGTCGGCTTCGTCGGCGCGGCGGAATCGAAACAAGCGCTCGCCGAGGGCGCCGCCGGGGCGGTTCCCTGGGCCACCGTCAGTGGCCGCATGGGCGGCAGCGCGATCGCCGCCGCCGCTGTCAACGCCCTCGCCCGGCCGGGGATTTAAGGACACGATGATGACCGATAGTCCCGCCCCGCAAGCCCGCCTGTTCGGCGTCGGCACCGGCCCAGGTGATCCGGACCTGCTGACCGTCAAAGCGGCGCGGCTGATCGAGACGGCCGATGTGATCGCCTATTTCGCCAAACGCGGCCACGACAGTCACGCCCGCCGCGCGGTTGCCGCGCGCATCCCGGCGGCGGCCATTGACCTACCGCTGCTCTACCCTGTGACCACCGAATTGGACCGCAAAAGCGCCGCCTACACCGCCGCCATCGGAGGCTTTTTCGATGATGCGGCGGCCGCCGTCGCCGGCCATTTGGACGCCGGCCGGCGGGTCGTCGTGTTAAGCGAGGGCGACCCGCTGTTCTACGGCTCCTACATGCATATCCATCACCGCCTGGCCGGTCGCTATCCGACCGAGGTGGTCGCCGGCGTCACCGCCATGTCCGGCTGTTGGTCGGCGGCAGGTGTGCCGATTTGTCAGGGCGACGACATTGTCACGGTCTTGCCGGCGACATTGGAGGCGGCGGAATTGATCCGTCGCCTGGCCGACAGCGAGGCGGCGGTGATCATGAAGCTGGGCCGCCATTTGCCAAAGGTGCGCCAGGCGATCCACGACGCCGGCCGCTTGGCCGACGCCACCTATGTGGCGCGCGGCACGATGGCGGACAGTGAAATCATACCCTTGGCCGAGATCGGCGCGACGACGGCACCCTATTTCGCGCTGGTCTTGGTCGCCGGCTGGCGGGACCGGCCATGAGCGGGCGGTTGGCGGTGATCGGGCTCGGCCCCGGCGATGACGCCTATTTGACCGCCGAGGCACGTGCAGAAATCGCCGGCGCCGAGATGTTTTACGGCTACGCCCCCTATCTGGCGCGGTTGGCCTTGCGCGGCGATCAAACCGCCCATGCCTCCGACAATCGGGCCGAACTAAGCCGCGCCGAGGCGGCCTTGACGGCCGCCGCCGCCGGCGCCCGGGTGGCCGTCGTCTCGGGCGGGGACCCCGGCGTCTTCGCGATGGCGGCGGCGGTCTGCGAGGCCATCGACCACGGCCCGGCCGCCTGGCGCGAGGTGGAGATCGCGGTGGTGCCGGGAATCACCGCCATGCTCGCCGCCGCCGCCCGGGTGGGGGCGCCGCTCGGCCATGATTTTTGCGCCCTGTCCTTGTCCGACAACTTGAAGCCGTGGGATTTGGTTTGCCGCCGCCTGCGCGCCGCCGCCGACACCGGCATGGTGGTCGCCCTCTACAACCCGGCGAGTCGCGCCCGCCCCTGGCAATTGGCCCAGGCGCTGCGGACCTTGGCCGCTTCCCTGGCCCCCGACACCCCAGTGATTTTCGCCCGCGCGGTCGGCCGGCCGGATGAAACGGTGACCGTCACCACCCTGGCGGCGGCGCCTGAGGAACCGGCCGACATGGCCACCTGTGTGATCGTCGGCGGCCCGCTGACCCAGCGGATTGAGCGGCCAGGCCGAAGGCCCTTGGTCTATTCGGCGCGGGCCGTGCCGGAGGCACGCCAATGATCGATCCAGGTCAAGGCGGCTGGCACGTCAGCGACGCTCGGCGCCGGCGGCAGGGCCGGCCGCGCGAACATATAGACCGGCAAACCGAGGGTCCGGGCGGCGGCCAATTTGCCAGCGGCGGCCGACCCACCGCTGTTTTTGGCGATCACCGCGTCGATCCGGTATTCGCGCATCAGGCGGGTCTCGTCTTCCGCCGCGAAGGGACCGACCGCTTGGATGTAGCGGACGTCCGGCACCGCCAGGGGCGGCACGATCGGATCAACACTGCGCACCAGGTAACGGTGCTGGGGAAAGTCGACCACGGGTCCCAATTCCTGGCGGCCCATGGCCAGGAACAGGCGCTTTGGCGCGGGCCCGATTTGGCCCAAAGCGGCGGCCAAGCCGGCCACCTCGCGCCAACGGTCGCCGGCGCCTGGCGTCCACGGCGGGCGGCGCAGGGCCAGCAAGGGGCAACCGGCCAAGGCCGCCGCCGCGACCGCGTGTTCCGACATTCGCGCGGCGAAGGGATGGGTGACGTCGACCAACAGATCGACTCGCTCGGCGGTCAAATGGGCGGCCAAGCCGGTCGCCCCGCCGAAACCGCCCAGCCGCACCGGCACCGGCTGGGCCACCGGCGCCTGGGTGCGGCCGGCCAAGGACATGGTCACCGTCAGATCGCCGCGCGCCGCCAAGGCACCGGCCAATTGGCGCGCCTCGGTGGTGCCGCCGAGAATCAAGAGATGATGGCTCATGACGATTTCTAGGGACAAAACCCCGGCTTCGCCAACCGCAAAATGGCTAACCGTGGTCGGGATCGGCGCTGACGGCCTGGCCGGGCTTAGCGACAGGGCGCGCGCCGCCATCGCCGGCGCCGACCATGTGTTCGGCGGGACCCGCCACCTGGCCCTAGCGGCCCGGTTGATCGAGGGCGCCGCGGTGCCCTGGCCAAGCCCTTTCGACCCCGGCATGGCCGCTGTCCTCGCCCGGCGCGGCCAGCCGGTCTGTGTGCTGGCCTCGGGCGATCCGATGTGGCATGGCGTCGGCGTGACCTTGGCCCGCCATGTCGCGGCCGATGAAATGGTGGCGATCCCGGCGCCCTCGGCCTTCAGCCTGGCGGCGGCGCGGCTGACCTGGCCGCTGGCCGAGGTGGCGACCCTTTCGCTGCATGGCCGGGCGCTGGCCCATCTGCGGCCGCATTTGGCGCCCGGGCGCAAGCTTTTGGCGCTGACCTCCGACGGCGCCGGGCCGGCGGCCATCGCCGACTATTTGACCGCGCTGGGTCTCGGCCACGCCACGCTCACCGTGTTGGAGGATTTGGGCGGCCCGGCGGAACGCGTGCGGCAGAGGCCGGCGGCCGATTTCGACCTCGGCTCGGTCCATGACCTGAATCTGGTGGCGATTGAATTCACCACAGCCGGCGCGGCCGCGATCCTGCCCGCCGCGCCCGGCCTGCCCGATGACTGGTTCGCCCATGACGGCCAATTAACCAAGCGGGAATTGCGCGCCCTGACCCTATCCGCGCTGCGCCCGACCGCCGGGCAACGGCTCTGGGATATCGGCGGCGGCGCCGGCAGTGTCGCCATCGAATGGCTACTGGCCGGCCCGGCGATGGCGGCGATCGGTATCGAACGGGTGGCCGCGCGCGCCGAGGGCATGCGCGTCAACGCCGAAAACCTGGGCGCGCCCCAACTCCAGGTGGTGGTCGGCGCGGCGCCGGCGGCGCTCGCCGATTTGCCGCGCCCGGACGCGATTTTCATCGGCGGCGGCGGCAGCCAACCCGGTGTCATGGCCGCCGCCCTGGCCGCCCTGCCGGCCGGCGGCCGGCTGGTCGCCAATGCCGTGACCCTGCAAATGGAGGCGATCCTGGCCGATTGCCACACCACCCACGGCGGCCAGTTGCGGCGGATCGCGGTGCAACACGCCGAAGCGGTCGGCCGCTTAACCGCCTGGCGGCCGGCGATGCCGGTGACTCAATGGATGTGGCGGAAACCATGACCGTGCATTTTATTGGCGCCGGCCCCGGCGCGGCCGATTTGATCACCCTGCGCGGGCGCGATTTGCTGGCCCGGGCGCCGGTCTGTCTTTACGCCGGCTCGATCGTGCCGGCGGAAATCCTGGCCCATTGCCCGGCCGGCGCCCGCCTGGTCGACACCGCGCCCCTGTCCCTCGATCAGATC
Organism: Nisaea sp.; assembly: GCA_002694075.1. Classification (GTDB taxonomy): domain Bacteria; phylum Pseudomonadota; class Alphaproteobacteria; order Thalassobaculales; family Thalassobaculaceae; genus TMED26. The sequence goes on along the minus strand of NZLB01000045.1, from coordinate 14,105 downwards.
GAGGCCGAGTTTATCGCCGCCAACCAAGCCGGCCACGACGTCGCCCGCCTGCATTCCGGCGATCTCGCCATGTGGAGCGCGGTGGCCGAGCAAATCCGCCGGCTGGAAGGTTTGAACATCGCCTATACGCTGACCCCCGGGGTGCCGGCGTTCAGCGCCGCCGCCGCCGCCTTAGGGCGGGAATTGACCTTGCCGGCGCTGGCCCAGAGCCTGGTGTTGACCCGCCTCGACGGGCGCGCCTCGCCAATGCCGGCGGGCGAGACCTTGGAAGCGTTCGCGCGCTCCGGCGCGACCTTAGCGCTGCATTTGGCGATTCACCGCCTGGACGAGATTGTGGCCCGCCTGACCCCGTTCTATGGCGCCGATTGTCCGGTCGCTATCGTCGCGCGGGCCAGTTGGCCGGACCAGGTGGTCCTGCGCGGCCGCTTGGACGATATCGCGGCGCGCTTCGCCGAACAGGAGATCGCGCGCACGGCGATTGTTCTGGTCGGGCCGGCCCTGCGCGACGACTGGCTCCGCGACAGCGCCCTTTACGCCGCCGACTACCCGCGCCGTTTTCGTGGAGAGGCGCCATGAACTGGGCGCAGCGGCGCCTGGCCGCGCAGCGCGCCGGCGCGGTCGAAGACCAGAATTTCAAGGGCACTGTCGCTGCCGGCCAAGACCGGCGCGGCGACCGTCCAGGCGCGTTCGGCGATGGCACCGCCCAAATCGAGGCCGCCGGCGCGGGCGATATCGAAGGCACCGGCGACGCTAGGCGCGGCGGCCAAACGGCGGCGAAGCGTGGCCGCCGCCCCGATCTCGCCGGCGAGTTCGGCCAAAGCGGCCATATCGGCGCGGCCGCGTTTGGAATGCACATCGAGCATGCCTTGGGCCAGCTTGGTCATTTTGGCGACACCGCCGGCGACGGTCACCCGCGACACCGGGTGGGCGCGCAGGTATTTCAACATGCCGCCGATGAAATCGCCCATGTCGATCATCTGGCGGTCCTCGAGGCCATGGAAGGCGCGGGCGGCCGCTTCGGAACTGGCGCCGGTGGCGCCGATCACATGGCTATGGCCGGCGGCGCGGGCGACGTCGATGCCGCGATGAATCGAGTGGATCCAGGCCGCGCAGGAATAGGGGATGACCACCCCGGTGGTGCCCAAAATCGAAATCCCGCCGACAATGCCCAATCGGGGGTTGAGGGTGCGCGCCGCCAAAGCGTCGCCGCCGGGGACCGAAATCTCGACCTCGAAATCGACGCCGCCGCCGGTCAGCGCCGCCGCTTCGCCAAGCGCGGCGCGGATCATTTGGCGCGGTACCGGGTTGATGGCGGCCTCACCCGGGGCCACCGGCAAGCCCGGCAAGGTCACCGTGCCGACCCCCGCGCCGGCGCGGAAAATCACCCCTTGGCCGGCCGCCAGGCGGCGCACCACCACCACGATGACCGCGCCATGGGTGACATCGGGATCGTCGCCGGCGTCCTTGACCACGGCGGCCATCGCCCGGTCGCCGTCGCGCCAGTGATCGGCCAGGGCGAAGGCGGCGGTTTGACCGCCCGGCAAGGTGATGTCGACGGGATCGGGGAAATCGCCACCGCCAAGGGCGATGGCCGCGGCCTTGGCGGCGGCCGTCGCGCAGGCGCCGGTGGTCCATCCCCGGCGCAAATTTTCGCCCTTGCCGATCATGGCGAAATCTATAGGACAAGCGAGCTTCACCGTCACCCGCAAAGCCCGCGCCCATGACCTTGTCCCCCGCCCTTGATCGCCTTTTGGCCGCCCAGCCGCCGTTTCGGCCGGGCGAGGTGTGGTTGGCCGGCGCCGGTCCGGGCGGGGCCGACTGCCTGACCCTCGGTGTGGCGGCGGCCCTCGCCGCCGCCGACGCGGTGGTTTATGACGCGCTGGTCGACCCGACGGTCATCGCCCTGGCGGAAAAGGCCGAGCATCATTTCGTCGGCAAACGCGGCGGCCGGCCGTCGATCAAACAACCGGCCATCAACCAATTGCTGGTCGACCTCGCCGGCGCCGGCAAGCGGGTGCTGCGCTTGAAGGGCGGCGATCCGTTTTTGTTCGGCCGCGGCGGCGACGAAGCGCTGGCGCTGACCCGGGCGGGGGTGCCGTTCCGCGTCTTGCCGGGCGTCACCGCCGCTTCGGGCGCGGCGGCGGCGGCGGTCATTCCGACCACCATGCGCGGCGTCAACAAGGCGATCATCCTGGTCACCGGCCACGCCGCCGCCAGCGATGACGATGTCGATTGGGCGGCGCTGGCGGCGAGCGGCCAGCCAATGGTGATTTACATGGGGCTGCGCAATCTGCCGCTGATCACCGCTGCGCTGCTGGCCGGCGGCCTGGACCCGGCGACGCCAGCGGCGGCGGTGATGTCGGCGACCCTGCCGGACCAAAAAGTCGTCGTCTCGACCTTGGGCGCGATCGCCGGTGCGGTGGCGCGCGCCGGGTTGCACGCGCCATCCTTGATCTTCATCGGCGACATCGTCGACCTGCGGGCCCAGCTTTTGCCGGCGTTGGCGCCATGACCGCCGGCGTGATCATTGGCGCGGCGCGCTCGGGCGCCGGTAAGACCAGTGTCACCATCGGCTTGCTGCGCGCGCTTCGCGACCGCGGCCTAGAGGTCGCCGGCGCCAAATCCGGCCCCGATTACATCGACCCCGGGTTCCACGCCGCCGCCAGCGGCGCGCCGGGGGTCAATCTGGATAGTTGGGCGATGCCGCCGGCGGTGTTGGACCATGCGCTGGATACCAGCCGGCGCGGCCGTGACCTGGTCATCGTCGAAAGTGCCATGGGCCTGTTCGACGGCATTGACGCACCCGCCGGACGAAGCGGCGCGGCCGCCGATCTGGCCTGCCGCTATGGTCTGCCGGTGGTGCTGGTCCTCGACATCTCCGGTCAGTCGCGCAGCGCCGCCGCCGTCGCCCATGGCTTCGCCAGCTTCGATCCCGCGGTGAGCATGGCCGGGGTGATTTTGAACCAAGTCGCCAGCGACCGCCATTACGACCAGGCCGCCGCCGCCATCCAGGCGCGCGGCATACCGGTGTTCGGCGGAATCCGGCGCAACGCCGAGATGGCCTTGCCAGAACGCCACCTTGGCCTGGTGCAAGCCGGCGAGCACGCCGATTTGGAAAACTTCGTCAGCCGCCTCGCGGCGACCATCACCCAGTGGGTCGATCTGGACGCGGTGGTCGCCGCCGCCCGTCCGCTGGCAATGCCGCCACCGGCGGCGGCCGGCGGCGGCATGATCGCCCCGCCGGGCCAGCGCATCGCCCTCGCCCGAGACCGCGCCTTCAGCTTCGTCTATCCACATTTGCTGCGTCACTGGCGGGCCTCCGGCGCCGAGATCGTGCCTTTTTCGCCACTCGCCGATGAAGCGCCGGCGCGCGGCTGCGATGTCTGTTGGCTGCCCGGCGGCTATCCCGAACTGCATGGCGGCGCCCTGGCGGCGGCGGAAAACTTTCGCGCCGGCATGCGCCGTTTTGCCGCAGGCTTCCCGGTGCATGGCGAATGTGGCGGCTTCATGGTGTTGGGCGCCGGCCTGCAAGACGCCGCCGGTGACCGCCATGAAATGTTGGGCTTGCTGGGCCATGAAACCAGTTTCGCCCAGCGCAAAATGAATCTTGGCTATCGCCGGGCGCGGCTACGCGCCGATTGTCCCATCGGCCGCGCCGGCACGGTGTTGCGCGGCCATGAGTTCCATTATTCGCAGGTGCTGACGGCCGGTGAGGCACCGGCTTTGGCCGACCTCAGCGACGGTGTCGGCAGAGACCTTGGCGCCGGCGGCGGCCGTCGCGGGCGGGTCAGCGGAGGGTTTTTCCACGTCATCGCCGGCGACGGTTAACAAGCCGCTGGGTGATTGCCAAGCGCGCCCAGAACGCTTATTTCTCCGAGCGGTTTAGGACGGGCGGATCACAGACCATGGCGGCGAGCGAAATTTTTCGTTTCGACAACACTTACGCACGGCTTCCGGGGCGATTTTTCGCGCGCCTGGACCCGACCGCGGTGGCCGCGCCACGGCTATTGGCGCTGAACACCGGCCTGGCCGACGAACTGGGCCTGGACGCCAACCAACTGACCCACCCGGACGGGGTGGCCATGCTCGCCGGCAATCGCCTGCCGACCGGGGCCAGCCCGCTGGCGATGGCCTATGCCGGCCATCAATTCGGCAACTGGGTGCCGCAATTAGGTGATGGCCGGGCGATTTTACTGGGTGAGGTTGTGGACCCCCGGGGCCGTCGCCGAGACATCCAATTGAAAGGCGCCGGCCCAACGCCGTTTTCGCGCATGGGCGACGGCCGGGCGGCGATTGGTCCGGTGCTACGTGAATTCATCGTCAGCGAGGCGATGGCCGCCCTCGGCGTGCCAACCACCCGGGCGCTGGCCGCCGTCGCCACCGGCGAAGAAGTGTTTCGCGAGCGCCCCCTGCCCGGCGCGGTGTTGACGCGGGTCGCCAGCAGCCACATCCGCGTCGGTACTTTTCAATTCTTCGCCGCGCGCCAAGATTTCGACGCGCTCGGCCACTTGGCCGACCATGTGATCGCCCGCCACGATCCCGCCGCCGCCGATAGCGCCGCGCCCTATCGCGCGCTGTTCGACGGCGTGGTCGCGCGCCAGGCGACGTTGCTCGCCAAATGGATGGCGGTCGGCTTTATCCATGGCGTGATGAACACCGACAACATGTCGGTTGCCGGCGAGACCATCGATTATGGCCCTTGCGCCTTCATGGACCACTTCCACCCGGAAACGGTATTCAGTTCGATCGATCAAGGCGGTCGTTACGCCTATATCAATCAGCCGGGGATCGCGCAGTGGAACCTCGCCTGCCTGGCGCAGGCGCTGGTGCCGCTGTTGGACGGCGATCAGGACCGCGCGGTGGCCACCGCCAAGGAGGGGCTGGACCGCTTCCCGGCCTTGTTTGAAAGCGCTTATCTGGAAAACATGGCGGCCAAGCTGGGCATCACCGATAGCAGGCAAGACGACCTTGCGCTGATCGGCGATTGGCTGCGCCTGCTGACCGACCACCAGGCCGATTTCACCACCGCCTTCCGGCGCCTTGGGCAGGTATCGGTGACCGCCGACGATAGCGAACCTTTACGCGCGCTGTTCGGTGACGGCGACGACCTACGGGCCTGGTTGGCGCGCTGGCGGTCGCGGTTGGCGGGCACAGAGGACACCACCCGCCAGGCGGCGATGGATGCCGTTAATCCCTGTTATATCCCGCGCAATCATCTGGTCGAAACCGCCCTCGACGCGGCCGAGGCCGGCGATCTGGCTCCTTTTGAGGCCTTGTTGGAGGTCCTTCGCCAGCCCTATACCGAACAACCTGGACGGGGACGTTACGCGACCCCGCCCGCCGAAGAGGAAGTGGTGCGGCAGACCTTCTGTGGCACGTGAATAAAAACGGAGCAGGCGCTCATGCGCGATATTGAAGAATTGGTCGACGGCTATCACCGTTTTCTCGACAACCGCTATCCAGACGACTCGACGGTTTATCGAGACCTCGCGGAAAACGGCCAATCGCCCCACAGCATGGTCATCGCCTGTAGTGACAGTCGCGTCGACCCGGCGGCGATTTTTAGCGCCGGACCCGGGCAGTTATTCGTCGTTCGCAATGTCGCCAATCTGGTGCCCCCGTTTGAACCGGAAGGCGCTTATCACGGCACCAGCGCGGCCCTGGAATTCGCGGTGACCGGGCTCAAAGTCGACAATATCGTGGTCATGGGCCACGGCCATTGTGGCGGTGTGAAGGCGTTTTTAGACGGCGTCTACGACCACGACACGGGACAAAGTTTCATTTCACGCTGGATCTCATTGCTGCGGCCGGCTTATGCCACAATCGACACCGAAAAGGCCGACGACGGCCCGGCGGCGCGTCAGCGCGAGATGGAATACGCCGGGGTCCGCCATTCCTTGGAAAACCTGAAAACCTTCCCGTTCGTCCAGGATCGCTTGGCGGCCGGCGATCTGCGCCTGCGCGGGGCGTTTTTCGACATCGCCGACGGCCGGCTTTTGGCCCTCGACCCTGAAACCGGTAGCTTCGAGGCACTCGGCTAGCCACGGTCGCCAACAACCGCGCCCTCCCTTGGCAAGCGGGGATGAACCCGCCAAGATGGCGTCCCGGTGAAAACCGCGCGCCGGCGGCCTCTGGCCGTGCCGGCTTATCCGCTCACCCGCGACCTGGCCGGGCCGCCCCATTCCTCAAGGAGACGGACATGGATCTGCAACTCAACGATAAATCGGTGGTGGTCACCGGCGGCAGCCGCGGCATCGGTTTGGCCATCGCCGACGCCTTCGCCGCCGAAGGCGCCAAGGTCGCGCTGTGCGCACGCGGCGCGGCCGGCTTAGAGGCGGCGGCGACAACCCTTCGTCGCCACGGCGGCGAGGTGTTCACCCAGCCCTGTGACGTCGGCGACGGCCACCAATTGACCGGCTTCGTCGACGCCGCCGCCGAAGCGCTCGGCGGCCTCGACGTGATGATCAACAACCCTTCCGGCTTCGGTAACACCGACGACGAGGCGGGCTGGAAGGCCGGCATCGACATCGACTTGATGGGCGTGGTGCGCGGCACCTGGGCGGCGGTGCCGCATTTGGCCAAAAGCGCGGCGCCGTCGATCCTGCATATCTCATCGATTTCCGGCATCGGCCCGGCGGGCAACATCCCCTATGGCGCGGTCAAGGCGGCGGTCATTCAATTGACCCAAAGCCAAGCGATGACCCTGGCCGACCGGCATATCCGGGTCAATTGCATCGCCCCTGGCTCCATCGAGTTTCCCGGCGGGTTATGGGAAGACGCCTATCATAACAACCGCCAGCGCTATGACAGCACCCTGGCGCGCATCCCTTTCGGCCGAATGGGGCGACCGGAGGAAATCGGCCGCGTGGCGGTTTTCTTGGGGTCGCCGATGGCCGGTTGGGTGACCGGTCAAACCATTTCGGTGGATGGTGGACAGCTGCTGCAATGAGCCGGCGCGCTTGAACTTCGCAGGGTTTGAACTAGGCTGGCGAAATGACCGCGCGGCCCCCCGTGAGGCCGCGCCCGTTTCCATTTGAGGAGCCATTCTATGAAACCTCGTCATCTTCTCGCCACACTCGCGGCCGCCGCCGCGATGACGTTCGCCGGCGCCGCACAGGCCGCCGACCTGCCCTGCCGGACCGCCAAGCTGATCGTGCCGTGGGGCGCCGGTGGCGGCACCGACGTGATCTTCCGGACCTTCGTCGAGGCGGTCAACAAGACCGGCACCAAGCCGCAAATCCAAGTCGTCAACATTGGCGGCCAGGGCGGCAACAAGGGCGCCAAGGAAGCGCGCAAGGCCAAGAACGACGGCTGCACCTTGTTCGCCATTCACCAAAGCGCGATCACCAGCTATTTCAATGGCCGCGTCAATTTCAGCTGGGAGGCCTTCGAACCGGTCGCTCTACTGACCCGCACGCCGGCGATCTTCGGCGCCAACGCCGACGTTCCCTACAGCAACCTGAAACAGTTGATCGCCGCCGCCAAAGCGGCGCCTAACACGATCACCGCCGGCGGCACCTTGGGGTCGACCAGTCACTTCGTGTTCCTGCTGTTGGAGGATGCCACCGGCATCAAGTTCAAACATGTCTCCTATGACGGCACCCGCCAGCGGATGACCGCGCTGCTGGCCAAGAACATCCAGGTCGGTGAAATCAACCTGGCCGCCGCCAAGAAATACATTCAGACCAATGAACTGAAGGCGCTTGGTATCACCACGCCAACGCGCAACAGCGAAATCCCCAATGTCGGCACCGCCCGCGAACAAGGGGTCGACATGATTTATGGCACCGACCGCGGTGTGGTCTTGCCGAAAGGCGCCAGCGCCGACGTCATCGCCCATTACGCCGAGGTCTTTAAAAAGGCGGCGATGGACCCGGCGGTGATCGCGGCGATGGCCGGCAAAGGCACCCAGGTTAATTATTTGGGGCCGAAAGAGTACACCGACTACTTCCAGTCGACGTTCACCAAATGGAAGTCGATCGCCAAGAAAGTCGGCATGTATAAGCAAAAAGACTGAGCCCGAAGGGTCGGGGCGGAGTCGGGAACACGCGTTTGTTTCCGACCCCGCCGCCGTGCCGGCGCCGGCGAACGCGACCGGCGGGGGAGTTGATTGGTGAGAATGACGCGCGACAGCTATGTGGCCCTATTTCTGCTGGCCCTCTGCGGAGTCTTTTTCCACGCCTCTTTCGAAATTGAGGTGACCAATTACGGCACCATCCAATCGTCGCTTTGGCCGCGCGTGATCTTGACCGCGCTGACCGCTATGTCGGCCTTGTTCCTGGTGACCAGCTTACGCCGCCCCGACGACGGCCCGGTGGTCGCCGCGGGCGGTTTTTTCCGGCGTTATCGCAACGCCCTGTGGATTTTCGCGTTGTTCTTCGCGTTCGTCGCGACCTTGCCGGTCCTGGGTATGCTGATCGGCGGGTTTTTATTCGTTTTTTTGGCACTCAGCGCCTTGGGTCCGGCCCGCTTGGCGGTCCGTCCGCTGGCCATCCACGGCGCCATCGCGGCCCTGGCGGTGGGCTTGATGTGGGCGATTTTCACCTTCGGTCTGCGGGTGATCCTGCCCGAGGGTGAGCTGCTGCGCGGCTTGGTATGAGGCAAGCTCCATGATTGAGCATATCCTTGGCGCCTTCGGCGAAATTTTTGCGCTCGGCAACTTGGCCTTGATGACGCTCGGCGTGACCGCCGGCCTGATCGCCGGGTCGATCCCCGGTTTCACCATCACCATGGCGGTGGTGCTGACCTTACCGTTCACCTTTGGTCTGCCGGCAATCGAGGGGCTGGCAACCATGATCGGAGTGTTCGTTGGCGGCCTGTCGGGCGGGTTGATGTCAGGCATGTTGACAGGCATTCCCGGCACGCCGTCCTCGGTCGCGACCACCTTCGACGGTTTTCCCCTGGCCCGCTCGGGTAAGCCGGGCCTAGCCCTCGGGCTCGGCGTGTGGTCGTCGTTTTTCGGCGGTATCATCAGCGCCGTGTTGTTGGTCACCCTGGCGCCCAGCCTGGCGCGCGTCGGTCTCGAGTTCGGGCCCTGGGATTACTTCGCCCTGGTCTTGTTCGCGCTGACCATCACCGCCAGCTTGTCCTCGGATAACTTGATCAAAGGCATCATCGCCGGCGTGCTCGGCCTGTTGATCGCCGCCATCGGCGAGGATGAAATCAATGGCGTGGCGCGGTTTTCCTTTGGCATTGAAGATCTGGAATCGGGCTTTTCCTTCCTGCCGGTTCTGATCGGCTTGTTCGCCTTCAGCCAATTATTGAGCGATGTGCAGGATGTCGAGAAGGCCCGCCGGCCGCTGATGGAGACCCAAGCGGCCAAGGCCGTGCGCATCGAACATTGGCGCGCGATCAAGACCATTTTGGCGCGCTGGGTCAACCTGCTGCGCTCGTCTTTGATCGGCGTGTTCACCGGCGTGTTGCCGGCGGCCGGCGGCTCGATCTCAAATATTCTGGCCTATGACCAGGCCAAAAAAGCCTCGAAAACGCCGGAGGCTTTCGGCAGCGGCACGCCCGACGGCATCATCGCCCCGGAAGCGGCCAACAACGCCACCGCCGGCGGCGCTTTGATCACTATGATGGCGCTGGGCATTCCCGGCGATATCGTCACCGCCGTCATGCTGGGGGCGCTGCTGATCCACAATGTCATCCCGAGCCCCACATTCATCGGCGACAACCCGGAATTGGCCTATGCCATTTTCATCGCCTTTTTCCTGGCTCATTTCATCATGATCGGCACCCAGGCATTTTGTTTGCGGGCGTTTTTGTTGGTGGTGCGGGTGCCGGCCTACGCGCTGGCGACGGTGATCCTGGTCTACTGCGCAATCGGGGTGTTCGCCCTGAACAACATCATCTGGGATATCTGGGTGTTGTTCATCTTCGGTGTAGTCGGCTTGATCATGCGCAATCTCGGGTTTCCACTGGCCCCGATCATCCTTGGCGTGGTGCTTGGCGAGGTGGCTGAGTTGAACCTGTCGCGGGCGCTCGCCATCAGCGACGATCTCAGCCTCTTCGTCAACCGGCCATGGTCGCTGTTCTTTTTGATCATCGCCGCCTTTTCGCTGGTCTTCCCATGGTATCAGAAACATCGCGGTCGCCATCCGCTGACTCTGGTTTTCCTGCCCCTGCTGTGTCTCGCGCTAATCACTCCGCTGGTCATGATGAACGGCTGGTTTCGGCCGACCCTCGGCGCCGGGCTGGGCCTCTTCGCGATGTTTCTACTGATCCGCCAAACACGGCGCGGCTGGCGCGTCGAACCGCCGCCCTCGCCGGGAGCTTGAACCATGTCTCTGCCTGATTTCAGCGGTCAAACCGCGCTGGTCACCGGCGCCACCTCGGGGATTGGTCGGGCGACCGCACTGGCCTTGGCGAAAGCGGGTGCCCAAACCGTGTTCACCGGCATCGGCGAGGCCGCCGCCACCGCGCTCGAAGGCGAGATCGCGGCAGCCGGCGGCGAAGCCCAGTTCGTCGCCGGCGATTTGGCCGGCCGCGACGGTTGGAAAAGCTTTTTGGCCGCCGCCGAGGCCGTTTATGGCCCGTTTTCGCGCTTCGTCCACGCCGCCTCGCCGCCGCGCCCGGAAAGCCAGACCGTGCGCGCGGTCACCGAGGATGAATGGGACGCGATGGTCAACACCAACCTGCGCGCGGGCTTTTTCTTGTCCCGCGCCATCGCCGAGGGCCTGGTTGCCCGCCGAGAAACCGGCGCCATTGTGATCGTCACCTCGCTGCACGCCGACAGCCCCCGCAACCTGCCCCATTACAGCGCGTCAAAGGCCGGCCAGACGATGATTGTCAAGGAATTGGCCCGCGCCTATGGCGGGCAAGGCGTGCGCGCCAATGGCGTGGCGCCGGGGGCGATCCCGGGCGGCGGCTTCAAAGCCGATGTGTCGACCCTGGAAAAGCGGATCGCCATGGGCCGCACTGGCACGCCGGATGATTTGGCGGTGCCGATCCTGACCTTGCTGTCCGACCGCTTATCGGCCTATGTCACCGGCACCACCCTGGCGGTGGATGGCGGTCTGGCGCTTTACAACTGGATCGACCGGCCGGTCTATTAAGCGGTCTTTTTCTGAAACTTTTCGATCTCGCCGCTAACCGCGCGGCTGGCTGCCGCCACATGGGTGTCACGATTGCCGGCGGCGACCGCGTAGCTGTGTTCGCGCAAGGCATTGCTGTGGCGCTGAAAACGCGGGTGCACGAAACGCGCCATCAACTCATAGCTTTTACGGGTGGCGTCCCAATCGGCCCAGTTGTGGGCCAGCAGCAGGGCGGCGCCGAAACCGCCCTCCGAGCCTTGCCACAGCCGTTCGAAGTGGCGGATGCAGTCGTCCGGTGTGCCGATACAGGCGATGCCCTCGTTGATCAGATAATCGAGCGGGTCGCCAACATCCGGCGGAATGATCGGGAAGGTCGCCACCTCGCGGAAGTAATCGGCGAAATGCTGCAGGCCAAAGGCGACGTCGCGGCGCGCTTGTTCGCGGGTTTCGGCGACATGGGCGAAGGTGACGATGCGCCATTTCGAGCGGTCCGCCGGTTTGCCGGCGGCGGTCGCGTGATCGGTGTAGATACGCCAGTTATTGGCATGGGCTTTGAGCGCGTCGTCGGAAGTGCCGCCGATCGACAGCATACCGATGCCATGACGGCCGGCGGCGACCGCGCCGACCGGCGAGCGAGCGCAGGCGACAGCCATATCCATCATCGGCTGGCTATAGGGCTGGAGCTGGAGTTGGGCGCCGTTGAGGTCATACCAGTCGGTTTTCTCGGTCACCGTGCCGCCACCCATCAAGGTAACGATGGCGTCCAGCGCCTGGTTCATGCGCGGGCGCTGATCCTCGGCTTTGAGACCGATTTTAGCGGCGTCATGGACCAATGCCCCCGGGCCGACGCCGAACATCGCGCGGCCGCGGGTCATGTGATCCAGCTGCATCATCCGCGAGGCCAACATGAACGGGTTGTGGTAGGGCAGCGAGACGACGCCGGTGCCGAGACGGATATGCTTGGTCCGCTCGGCCGCGGCGGCGATGAACATTTCCGGGCTGGAGATGATCTCAAACCCGCCCGAGTGATGCTCGCCAACCCAGGCCTCGTGGTAATTCAGCTTGTCCAGATGGACCAGCAAATCCATGTCGCGTTCCAGCGCCATGGTCGGGTTTTCATTCATCTGATGAAACGGCGCCAGGAACACCCCGGTGCGCAGAAATCGGTCCGTCGTCGCGGCGGAAGTGGTCTTGGTCATAGCTGCCCCCTGGTTTTGTTTTTTAAAACGCTAGAGCACCGGGCGCCGGACCGAAAGCGGAAAACTGTCGCGCCGGCACACCGCCCGTGGACGCGGCGGTCAAAGCTTGGCTAGACTTGCTTATCGGTCAACCAGGGGACAACGGCCATGCGCATCTCGGTGCTCGACCAATCCATCGCCGCCGCCGGCCGGCCACAAGCCGCCGCCATCCGCGACACCGCCGCCATGGCGCGCCATTGCGACCGCCTTGGCTATCACCGGTTTTGGGTGTCGGAGCATCACAACAACCCGACCATCGTCGGCACCGCGCCGGAAATCCTGATCGCCGCCATCGCCGTGCAGACCCAACGCATCCGCGTCGGCAGCGCCGGCGTCATGCTGCCCCATTACGCGCCTTTCAAGGTGGCCGAGCAATTTCGGGTGCTGGACGCCCTGGCGCCGGGGCGGATCGATCTCGGCCTGGGCCGGGCGCCGGGCTCGGACGGGCGCACCGCCTATGCCCTCAACCCACTGGCCAATCAGCGGCCAGCCGAATTTCCCAATGACGTCGCCGATCTCGACGCTTGGCTGCACGGCGAACCATTGGCGGCGGAACACCCGTTCAAAACCCTAACGGTGCAGCCGGCCGGCACCACCGCCCCGGAGCTGTGGATTTTGGGCTCATCCCTTTACGGCGCCCAGGTCGCCGCCCATTTCGGCCTGCCCTACGCCTTCGCCTGGTTTTTCACCGACGGCCAAGGCGGCCAGCAAGCCCTCGACCTCTATCGACAAAAATATCAACCAAGCGCCCGCCATCCCAAGCCCAACGCCGCGATCTGCGTCTGGGCCTTGGCCGCCGACAGCCGGGAGGAGGCGGAATTCCATTTCGCCAGCCGGGCGCGCTGGCAATTGTTTCGCGACCGCGGTGTGTTCACCGCCTTGGAAGCGCCGGAGACGGCGCTAGCCCATGACTACAACCCCGGCGAACAGGCCCAAATGGCGGCCAAACAGGCGCGCGCGATGATCGGCACCGGCGAGGAAGTGGCAGCGAAAATCCGCGTGCTGGCCGCCGAGACCGGCGTCGATGAGGTGGCCATCGTCACCTGGTGCCATGACGAGGCGGTACGCCAACGCAGCTATCAATTGCTGGCCGCCGCCTTCGACCTGGAAGGGGACGCCAGCGCCGGCCTGGCGGCGGAATGAGCGGCCGGTCAGACCGGAAACAGCAGCCCCTCGCCGCCAAATTTCTCTTTATAAAGACGAATATCGTCGGCGTAGAAACGCGCTACCCGGTCGATTAAGGCGGGGGTGAAAAGGTCGGCCGGGCGGGGCACCTGGCCGCCTAGCTTGAGGGCCGCGAGTTGCCCCGCCGGCACCGCGGCGAAGGCGCCGGTGACCGCCGCCAGCCGCGAGGTCGCGCGGCCGGTTTCGGCGCGGGTGTCGAGCACCGTGAAGCCAAGGTCGTCGGCCAAGGTGTCAATCGCCACGCCAAACCGCTCCAAGCAGAACCAGCGGGTGTAATCCTCAAACACTAGAAAGGCGACCTGCAGGCGGAAATGGTGGTCGAGTTGATCGGCCGGGCTCTCTTCCATCAGGGCGACGGTGTCGGCGAAGGTCAGCTGGTCCAGGCGCCGGTCGGCTTCGGCGGCGATTTTGATGGTCGGATCGGCGACCGCCAAAAACCGCCGGGCGGTTGGGTTGGGCGCCAGCATTTTATCCAAGAGGGCGGTGGCGAGCCGTTGAAACGGGCACCGCAGCACAACGAAACTATAGCGCGCCGTCACCAAAAATCCGGGTGCCGCGGAAAACGTCGGGTTGTTGTTGTCCAGCTAGGCGGGATCGGAGCCGTGGTCGAGAAAGCCGTTATCGACGGCGACCGAAAACCGCAAAG